>DASWYH010000383.1:0-7880 GCA_036405095.1 Gemmata sp.
CCCGCCCGCGGTGACAGCGGTGAGGGCTTCGGCCAGCACGCCGGGACGCTCGTACCGGAACGCGCCCAGGTCGATCGGGGTGGAGGTGCGGCCGGTCAGGTACGCGCGCAGGGCCGTTCGCAGGTCGCGCTCCCGGAGTGCCCCGACCGCGTCCGCCCACCCGAGTTCGGCCGGCAGCCCCGGCGGGCACCGGTGTTGCAGATCGGGGCCCCAGAATGCATCGGACAAGCGGAGCAGTTCCCCCGTCGAACGCGCCGACGCGACCGCGTATTCGATCTGGCGCACCTGCTCGGCGACCACGGCGAGTTGGGGCGCGTCGGTCCCGCGCCACCCGCCCGCGCCCCGGCGCACCTTGCCGTTCGCGATGACCCCGTGGGCCAGCGCGAACCCCTCGGGCGTTTCCGGGAACGCGGCCCCCAGCGTGAGGCGCCAGCGCACCGCCCGCGGCAGGCACGCCGCGCACCGCAGTGCGGTATGGACGAACTCGTCCGCGGAGTCGCGCCCCTGGACCGCGGCCCCGGCCCCGGCGAGGACCGCTCCCAGCATGATCCGGAAGTCCTCGTCGAACCACCCCGGCGCGAGCGCCGTGTCCCGGCCGTTCACGGGTAGGGCGTCGAGATCGGTTTTGGCCGGCAGGGGAGCGGCCACGAGCGCCCCGGGGAGCACGAACAGGTCCAGGTCGTCGGTCAGCGCGTCGAGCGGGAGCACGGCGTAGGCGGTGTGGTGGAAGTACCGCCCGCCGGTGTCGCGCTGCTCGCGCCGCACGAGCAGCCGGGCGCCCTGGAGGTACCACACGCCGTCGGTCCCGAGGACCGGGCGCAGGGTGAACTGGGCCTGTTGCCGCTTCCAGGGGTAGTTGGTCCAGTCGATGTGGTCGGACACCCCGACGGCGCGCGGGCTGCACGCCGATTGTGCCCCCGGGGGGAACGCGCGGCCCACTCCGGTGCGGGCGTACTCGACCCCGGGAACGATGCAGTCGGTTGCCGGATCAACGAACTTGCCGAACGCCGATTGGTGCCAGAGAGAGGGCATGAGGCGAGTCCCGCGGGGTGATCGGGGTCAGCGTGGGAGCCACGTATCGGGGAGCGGGGTCAGCCCAAGCGGCCGGCCGGTGGCGAGGAAGACGAACGGGTCGAGCACCCGGAACGGGCGCCACGTGTGGAACGCGTTGGCCCCTTGCGCCTCCCACCCGAGCATCCGGTTGGTGTCCCGGTTGAAGTTCGGCGCCCCGGCCTCCGGACCGAACCCGTAGACCGAGGACCAACTGCAATGAACGTTCGGCCGGACCTCCGGGCGGAGGTAGTTGAGCAACGTTTGGATACCATCGGCGCCGATCAGTTCGTCAACGGTGTCCCACGGGTTGCGGGCCTCGAGTTTGGCCTGCGCGCCCGGTCCCGGTTCGCACACCCGGTCGGCCTTGGTCAGCACGAGCGCGACCCGAGAAGCCCGGAGCAAGTGGGTGGTCGCCATCTCGTGCAGGATCTGGGGCAGGTTGAGGAAGAACGTTTGGCCGCACTTGGGATCGGTGGCGTCCAGGCAGATCATCAGCCCGTCGCTCGCCCGGCCCTGTGCCGCGAGCCGACTGCGGTACGCGGCGATCACGTCCGAACCCTCGGCCGGTTCCTCCCGGTCTGCTGTCGCAAACAGTGCTCCGCCGGGTCCGTCGATCATCCGGAACGGATAGTCGCGGTGCCCGTCGATCAGGGCCGCAGGCGGGGTCGGTGGCGGATGGGGGAACGGACGATCGTCGAGGGCGCGCCCTTGGTCCTTGTTGATGTGGCCGCGAGGTTCAGCCACTTGGAGTACCCACCTCAGGGCGCCCCTATTGAGCGGGGCAGGTGGGCGACTTCGGGTGTAGGTGCGGTATCGGATGAGGTCGTACAGCACCCGACACACATCGACGAGGCTCGTCTCCGGATGCGAGAGCCCAAACCCGCAATCGACCGCTCCATCAGGGGCCACGTCCGGGTGCCACACGGGCGTTCTGAAGACGACGATGGGGGGCGTGCCGGGGTATCCGGGACCGCAAGTGAGTTGCACCGCGTGGGTGTCCCGCGGCCGCCCCCCGCCGGCATTGTCTGGTTCGTACCCGTTGCACCGGAACGTGATGAGGTAGCCGTCCGGGACGCCGTCCGGCGTGAAGTTCGTTTCTTCCACCGTTACGAAGCTCCGAAGCTCGTTGATTTCTCTCAGGAGCCGTTGCTCGTAGGCGAGCCGAGCGGCACGCGGGGGGAGAATGGGCGGGCGCCTTCCGGCCGGTCCGCGCGCGTCCCCGCGCCCGCGTGGGCTCACGTTATCGCGCCCGCCCTCGGGTCCGAGTGGTGGGGCCGCTGGTTCATTGAGGGCGGCCGTGGTTGCTGCGGGGGGCGGTATCTTCTCGCGGCACCTGAGCAGCAGTTGGAACTCGCTGATTTGGTCGGTGGGGTTGAGGTGCGCGTCCAACTGGCCGGTGATCACCATTCGCCGGGTGCGCTCGCTCAGCGCGCGCATCGGTTCGTTTCCGGGAAACACCGCATAGAGGCCCGGATCGCCGGGCGAGGCGAGGGTCGCGGCGGTCGGAAGCGTGGCGAGCAGGGCCGTCTTTCCGGCCCCCGATGGGCCGATGATGATGGCGCCGCCCTCGACGACCGGGGGGACCGGGTTGAGTGTCATACGCGATCTCACGGGAGCCCGGGCGGGGCGGTTAGTGCGGGATCATCTGGCGCGGGATCGGGCGCATGTTCAGCGCCTTGCCGGTGGCGAGGAAGACGAACGGGTCGAGCACCCGGAACGGGCGCCACGTGTGCATGGCATCGGCCCCGTTCACGTCCCACCCGAGCATCCGCCCGGTCTGCCGGTCGTAGTTCGGCGACCCGTCCTGGGGGTAGAACCCGTAGATCGACGACCATCCGCAGTGAACGTTCGGCCGGACCTCGGGCTTTAAATGGTTCAGCAGGCGCATCAGCCCGCCCGCGCCGAGCAACTTGGGGGCCAGATCCCACGGGTCATTTCGTTCGGTCTCGGTCTGCGCGCCCGGTCCGGGGGCGCACTTCCGGTCCGCCTTGGTGATGACGAGTGCCACGCGCGAGAACCGGAGCACATGGTTGCTGGCCATCTCGGCCAGGATCTTGGGGAGGTCGGTGAAGAACTTCCCGCTGCACGCGGTATCGGTGGCGTCCAGGCAGATCATCAGCCCGTCGCTCATCCGCCCGTGCGCGACCAGTTGCTGCCGGTACGCCAGAATCACATCGCGCTCGACGAGTTCGTCCTGGTCCGGGGTGCCGAACAGCCCGCCCCCCGGGCCGTCGATCATGCGGAACTTGTAATCTTTTTGCTGATAGACCGGCGGGGGCGGCGGGACGGGCGGCGGGAGCACGCGCACCCGGCTGCCGGGGAACGGGGGCAGACCGGCCGGGGCCGCCGGGGGCCGCGCGGCCGGTGCGGGCTGGGGCACCTCTTCCCGGCACCGTAGAACGACCTCGTAATCGGCGATCCGGTCGCTCGGGTTGACGTGGAGGTCCATTTGCCCGGTGGTCACGACCTTCCGGGCCTTCTCGTTCAGCTCGGTCATGTTCGCGTTGCCGGCGAACACCGTGTACAGCCCGGGGTCGTCGAGCGAGGCGAGATCGGCGGCGGTGGGCAGGGTGGCGAGCAGGGACGTTTTACCGGACCCGGACGGGCCGATGATGAGCGCGCCGCCTTCGACGACCGGGGGGACCGTGACCGGGTTCATACGGGCGCCTCCTGGGCAGCGAGAACGGGATCGAGGACCGGGAGCCCGAAGGCCCGCGCGACCGCGGCGGTTCCGGTCGGGGTCTGGAGCCCGCTGGCCGACAGGTGGCCCCCGCCGACCCGCAGCGAGAACCCTTTCCCCTGTTCGGCGGCGGCCCCCGCGAGCCGCTCGGGCGAGTACCGCTCGGTCAGGCACAACAAGCGCTGGTTGGTCGAACCGCGCCACGGGACCGATTCGCTGTAGAACGCGGGCAGGAACGGCCCGTCCACCAGGAGATCGGTCTGCGCGAGCAGCGCCGCGATCCCGGGGTCCGGGTCGGCCCGCAGCCCCTCGTGGACCCGCCCCGAGTACACCATCGCGGACAGCCCGGCGCGGCGCAACGGTTCGAGCACCGCGGCCACCGCGGCGCCCTGCTCGAACGGCTCGCCGCCCAAAACGGTGACCCCCTCGGCGGGTTCCGGTGCGGCCCCGGCCGCGGCGCGGATCGCTTCGAATACTTCCCCAACAGCGTACTCGAACCCGGCGGCCGGGTCGAGATAGTGCGGGTTCAGGCACCGCTCGGTGCAGCGGTGCCGGCACCCCTGCACCCAGAACGACACGCGCCACCCGGGGCCGTTATGGAGCGTCGGCCGCAGGTCGCTCAGGCGGTGCCCCAGACGAATGTTCATGCGCAACCTCGATAAGCTAAGAACGGAACCGTCTGGTCGCTCTAGGGGCGCGGGCGGCGCGCTTCGGGCAGCGGGATGCGGGCCGCGCTCACGTCCTCCGGGAGGATCGTCATCACGTCGCCGGAGGTCCGGGTCCGGGCGCCGACCGCGGCCCGCACCTTCTGGAGCAGCCGCTCGACCTCGCCCGCGTTCCCGAACGGGCGCCCGGCCCGCGCGCACGCGGCCCGGTGTTCGGCCAGCTTCTCGCCCAGAACGCGGTCCGCGCCGGGGGCGAGTTGTTCGCCCGCCGCGCGCACCTTCGCCCGCGCGATGGTCAGCAGCTCGTCGTCCGAGTAGTCGTCGAACGGCACCCACTCGATGCGCCGGTCGAACCCGGGGTTGGAGTTGAGCAGCTCGCGCATTTCGTTCGCGTACCCGGCCATGATGATCGCCAGGTCGCTCCGCCGTTCGGTCATCCACCGGAGCAGCAGCGCCACCACCTCGGCGGTGAAGTCGTTGTCCCCTTTCGGGGTCAGGTCGTAGGCCTCGTCGATGAACAGCACTCCGCCGGCGGCCCGGTCGAGCGTCTCCTGGGCCTTGCCCCGCGTTTGCCCCACGAACCCCGCGACCAGATCGCCCGCGGTGATCTCGGTGAACTTGTTCCCGGTGAGCAGCCCGGACCGCGCGTACACCCGGGCGACGATCCGCGCCACCGTCGTTTTGCCCGTACCGGGGTTCCCGGCGAACACGAGGTGCAGCATGGGCGCGTCGCCCCCGGCGGCCCCGAGGGCGCGCCGCCGCCGGGCCAGTTCGACGAGGTCGAACACCTCCCGCAACTTCGTCTTCACGCCCCCGAGGCCGGTCATCGCGTTGAGCTCCGCGAGCGGGTCCGGCACCACCCGCGGGGGCACCGTGCGGAGCAGGTCGTACACCGACCGCTTGCGGTCCGCCGGGGCCAGGGCGAACGACGCTTCCAGCGGGTGCGCGCGGTCCAGCCGGGGCATCTCGACGGCCGGCGCGTGCGGCCAGTGCATCCGCGGGAGGCTGGCGTCGAGGGCCGTGTCGTCCTGGTTGCGGCGCCGGTTCGGCAACAGTTGGATGATCTCGTCGTGAATCAGGCGCCCGTCGCGGAGCCGGGAGACGGTGGCGTGCGAGGGGGCTAGGAGCACAAGGTCGGTGCCCGTCCCGGCGAGCACCCGGCCCGGGAGCGCGTTCAGCCGGTCGACGATCCGGCGCCGCAGTTGGGCCGGCATCTCGGCCGCGGTGTTGGCGTCCTGGGCGCTGTTAGGGACCAGCAGGTGGGCGTCCAGGATCACGAGGGTCCGGCCCGCCGGGGCGCCGAGCGCCGGGCGGTACTCGCCGTTCTCCTGGATCATCTTCCCGGCCGCGGTCTCGACCCACACCAGCAACCGGGTGAGGGTCTCGATCAGGCCCCCTTCGAGCAGTTGGAACCCGCCGGGACCGTCCGCGAGTGGTGCAGCCGGGGGATCGCCGGTGCCCGCGCCCGAGCCGAGCCGGATCAGAATCGCATCGTCGTCGTCGAGGGGCTGCGGCCCCGCGGGCGGCGGTGGCGGGGCCGCGGGCGGGGCCGGCGCGCCGCGGTACGCCCACGCGCAGGAGGTGCGGTCCGCGTGCAGCCGTGCGGACCCGACCAGGACGCCGGTCGGCATGTGCTCGCCGCCCGCGGAGAGCACCCAGATGTTAGCGTACCCGCCCGGGTCGGCCACGTGCGCCAGCACCGACTCGAAGAGCGTCGGCACCGGCGGGCGGGCCGCGCCCGCCGGGAAGAGCGCGCCCGTGCCCGGTTCGCCGCACACGACGAGCGCGCCGCCACCGGGGCCGGTGCGCAGCGCCCGCAGGGCGCCCGCGGCCGGGTTCGAGTGGGTGGAACTCACAGCTTCTCCCTCAACCGGTCCAACCGGGTTTCGACGCCGTCCCACGCGGTCGCCCCGGGGCGGTGCTGGACCTGCGGCGCGGTCCGCGCCCGCGCGTCCGTGGTGCGCCCGGTCACCTGAAGTAAGTCCGAAAGGATCTGGGCCAGCACCCCGGCCGACTGCTGGCAATCGGTGTTGGTCGAGTGCCCCCACCCCTCGACCTGAATGGTCCCGTGCGGGTCGAGCGGGAAGTGCAGGTCGTAGGCCGCCGGGCCGTACTGGAGGCGGACGATCTTGACCGACTTCCGATCGTTCGGGTCGGCGTACAGGATCTGCGTGGACTGGCTCGGCCCGAGGTTCTGGACGAGCCGCTCCATCACCTGCTTGATGCGCTCCTGGCGGGTCGCGTCCATCTCGCGCACGAGCGGCGCCCCGGACGTGACCCGCAGCACCTCCTGTTCGAGTTCCCCCAGGTGGGCCTCGATCTTCTCGATCTGGTCGCGCCGGTGGTAGCGGGCGTGGGTCTC
Organism: Gemmata sp.; assembly: GCA_036405095.1. Taxonomy (GTDB): domain Bacteria; phylum Planctomycetota; class Planctomycetia; order Gemmatales; family Gemmataceae; genus Gemmata. The sequence goes on from DASWYH010000383.1 coordinate 6,761, forward strand.
CGGGAGCCGGTTCACCAGTTCCGCGAGCTGCTGGGTCACGGACCCGGCGGCGCGGGCGAAGAACTTCTTGACCTCGTCGTCGCCGAGCCGGGCGGTCAGGTGCGCGGCGGTCTCGCGCACCCGCTCGCGGGCGGTGGCGAGGTACGCGGCCCGCGCGTCGGCCTCGGTCCGGGCCGCCCGGACGGCGTCGTAGTTGGCGTTGGCGAGCGTGAGCGCGGCAGCCGGGCGGTTCTCCGCGAGCATCCGCCGCACCCCGGCCACCTGCTCCTTGATCCGAGTGACTTCGGCCCGCATGTCGGTCTCGTCCTGGCGCGCGGCCAGCGCGTCGGCCTGCTCGTCGGTGTACGCGGCCAGCCGGTCGGCGGTTTCGGCCTCGGTCCGGGCCTCGGCCAGGCGCGCGTCCCGCTCGCGGTCGAGCCGCTGGTTCACCTCGCCGATCGCGGTCTGGAGCTGCTGTTGGGTCTCGGCCCGGCGGCGCTCGGCCTCGGCCAGCCCGGCGGCCGTTTCCGCTCGGGCGCGCTCGAACTGGGCGCGCACCTCGGTCTGGTGGCGCTGGTGCGCGGCGTCGAGGGCGGCCAGGTCCTCGCGGGCGGCTTCGGCCTGGGCGCGCAGGTTGCGGAACTCGGTGTCCGACCGGCGCTCGTACTCTTCCTGGGCCGCTTGAACCTGGTTCTGCACGCGCCGGAGGTCTTCCAGCCCGCTCTGGAGTTCCTGGTTGACGCGGGCCAACCGCTCGTTGTTCCCCTGGGCGCTGGCGAGTTGCTGTTCGACGTCGCGCACCCGCCTCTGGTGGCGCTCGGCCTCGGTGCGCAGGGCCGTGAGCCGCGCCTCCGCGCTCCGCTGTTCCGACCGCGCCAGGGCCGCCTGGTACTCGCTCCAGTTGTGGTAGTAGACCCCGTCAACTCTCCAGCTCATGGTCGTGCTCCTGTAACGGTGCTGAGGGCGCCCGGGGCGCCGGCGGGCGGCGGGGCGATGGCGTCGAGGGCCGCGAGCAGGCGGCGCAGGGCCGCGAGGTGGTCGGCCGCCCCGGCGACCGCCCCCCGGGCCGTGTCGCGCTCCTGGCGCGCCCCGCGGACCGATGCGGTGTATACGCCGAGCGCCCGCTCGATTTCGCGGAACG
>DASWYH010000384.1:0-6588 GCA_036405095.1 Gemmata sp.
CGGGGGGCGGGTGCCGGGGGTGGCGTTCGCGGGCACGAGTTACGCCGCGAGCGCCGGCAGCGGGGCGAACTCGGGCGCGCTGGCGGGAGCCGATGGGGTGTTCTTCCTCGGCTCCTCGGTGCGCCTGGAAGACGTCACCGACGGCACCTCGAACACCGCCGCGTTCTCGGAGCGCGGGGCGGGCGCGGGCGGCGCGGGACCGGGTGACGTGCGCCGCGTGGTGCTGGAGCTCACCGGAAACGGCGACACGACCGCGGCGACGTGCCGGCCGCCGGACGGGGTGTGGAACACCGAGCGCGGGGCGAAGTGGATCGTTGGCAACTACGGGAACACGCTCTACAACCACGCCGAGGCCCCGAACCCGGCCGGGTTCGATTGCACCAACGCGACCCAGCAGAAGGGGCGGCTGGCGGCACGGGGCGACCACGGCGGCGGGGTGAACGTTCTGCTGTGCGACGGGGGCGTGCGGTTCGTGCGCGACGGCGTCGCGCTGCCGGCGTGGCGCGCGCTGGCCACCCGTGCCGGCGGCGAGCCGGCCGACGCGGAGTGAGCCGGACCCGCGCACCCATTCGCGCCCAGCGCTCGCTGGCGGTGCCGCACTGAGTTCGTCGCCACCGCCCGGGCCGCAGCGATCTGGCGGAGCGCAGCGTGCCGACCGCGGCGTGTGCCGCGCCCGCGCGGCGGGCGCCCGGCGCCGGGCCGAACGTGATCGACAAGGCCGGCCGTTCGGCCGGCCGGGACGCTTCACTCGGGCGGGAACTCGGTGAAGTCGTGGTAGCCGAACACTTCAACCGCGCCCGCGTGGTCGCGGGCCAACCGCCGCAGGTGCTCCAGGCTCGCGAGCCGGCGATCGTTGTCGTCGGCCCGCTGCGCGGCCAGCGCGGACACCGGGTGGTCGGCGCGGCCGAGTTCGGCCCGCAGGTAGTACGCGTCCCCGGCGTGCAGGAGCCAACGGTCGCCCTGCCGGATCGCGACCCCGCAGTGGCCGAGCGTGTGGCCGAAGAGCGGCACCAGCAGCACCTCCGCGGCGAATCCCAGGGGCACCCGCCGCGCCTCCCGCCCGAACCACTCGACGACCGGCCCCGCGCACGGCCGCCAGTCCGGGCCGTGGGCGAAGTGGGCCGGCAGGTAGCGCCGACTCCCCCGCACCACGGCCGCGTGCTCCTCCGCCGACAGGTGGGCGGCGGCGCTCGGGAAGTCGGCCAGTCCGCCGGTGTGGTCCGGGTCGGCGTGTGTGAGGACGATGTGCCTGACGTCGGCGGCACGGAAGCCGAGCCGCTCGACCCGGCGCACCGCGGTCTGGTCCTCGTGGAACTGGAACCCGGCGGCGGCGATGAGCGCCGGCCCGATCCGGTCGCGCGGGCTCCGCACGTCCAGCAGCCCGATGCCGGTGTCCACGAGGGCGAGGCCGCTCGCGTCTTCGAGCAACAGGCAGTGGCACGCCGCGGCCGGGTTCGGTGGGGCGTGCAGGGTGCCACAGTTCAGGTGGTGGATGCGTGTCATCGGGGCACTCGGGGGCGGTGTCAGTTCGCGACGGCGGGGCCGGTCACCCGCGCGACCATCGGCGCCCGCAGGTGAGGTTTGTACGCCCCCGGCGGCGGGCGGAAACTGACTGCGAGCCGGTTCCGCCCGTCGGTGATCACGACCGCGCAAATCAGGTCGGCCAGCGCCTTCTCGCTGAAGTGCGGGCGCACCTCGCCGGGCACATGGCCGGCGCAACGGTTACGATAGATCCAGGGCACCGCCCAGGAGCCCGGGATGAAGTGCCACAACCGGGAGGCGGTCCGGCGCCAGAGCCCCAACACCAGAATCACCGGCGACGGTGCGCCCGGCCGGCATGCCCCCGACATGGTGTGGGTGCCGGCGCGAGCGCACGGAGTACAAGGGAGATCGAACCGTGACCGCACCCACCCTGCGAACGCCCACCGGGGGCCGCACCGTCGCCGTCGTCGGCGACGTGTACCGCTTCCTGGCGACCGGCGAGGACACGAGCGGGAGGTACGCCCTGTGGGAGGCGCTCGTGCCTCCGGGCGGCGGCCCGCCGCCGCACGTCCACTGCCGGGAAGAAGAGGGCTTCTACGTTCTCGAAGGGGGCGATCACGTTCACCGTCAACGGCGAGAAGGTCGTGGCGCCGGCGGGCACGTTCGCCAACATGCCGGTCGGGACGCCGCACAGCTTCAAGAACGAGAGCGACAAGCCGGCCCGGATGCTGATCTCCGTGGCCCCGGCCGGGCTGGAACGGATGTTCTTCGAGGTCGGCGTGCCGCTGGCCGAGGGCGCGACGACCGCCGCACCGCCCACGCAGGACGAGATCGAGAAGCTGTTGGCGGTCGCCCCGCGGTACGGGATCGAGATCCGGCTGCCGGGGTCCTGAGCGAGGTGCAACGGTGCCGAACGCTCAGAAGCCGCCGACACCGCCGGCTGCGCCACGCCGTCCCCAGCGGACATGCGGGCCGCACGTCCGCGCCCGAAGCCGAGGCGCTCCGCTTCCAGATGCCCGCGTTCGAGCGGCCCGGCATCCTGGTCGGCTACGCGGCGCGGAAGGAGCCCCTCGGACTGGACCAGCCGATCTCCGGCGGCGCGGCCGGCGAAAAGGCCGTCGCTCGTCACGCCGGGCCGAAGGACCTCCCGTTCCCGCTCGACGAGCCGGTGCCCGGCCCTTCGCCGATCCCGGTATCCCGGGGGCACCCACACGTTCGAAGGGATGACGCCGGGGGCGAGTGCGCCAAGGTGGTTCCCGAACTCGTCCCCACCATCCGCACGGGGCACCGGGGCGGAGCGCGTGTGGGCCGGTACGACGCCGGTGTGGGCGAACGGGACGATCGAACAACTCGACCCGAAGACCGACCGGGCGAAGGCCCGCAACACGCCCACAGCCGCGCTCACGAGAAAGGAGAAGATCCCGACCTACGACCTGCTCGCCTGGGTCGCCGACCGGCCGGAGCTGTTCTCGAACGCCGGCACCCGCCCGAACGCGAAGGGCTTGAGTGCGATGGGCGAGCCGGTTGCGGTGCCGGTGCTGAAGGCACCCGAAGGGGTGAAATGAACCGAACCCGTTCGCAGTTGATGGAGGGGCAGCGAACCGCGCCGCCGGAATGCACGATCGCCCGGTGGCGCCAGAGTGCCTCGTGGTTCGGGCACGCGGGTGGGGCCGAACCCTCAACAGCTTGGCTTCCGGTCTCGGTGAGCCCACAAGGAACCTGACCCGCTCGCCACTGCCCGCGGCCGGTGCGCGGTGATACTATGAGCGTTCACTTCCACAATGCGGGTCCCAAACATGTCGCGGTTGCTGCTGGGCGGTCTGATGGTGTCGGGGCTCGTACTCGGTTCGCCCGTGGCCGTCCGGGCCGCCGGCGCTGAGGCCCAGGCCGTCGCGCTCATCGAGCGGCTCGGGGGCAAGGTGACCCGCGACGAGACGTCGCCCGGTAAACCGGTCACCGCTGTGGATCTGTCCCGCACGGCGACGACGGACGCGGAACTGAAAGAACTGGCCCCACTCAAAAACCTCACCGCCCTTCACCTGCGTGAGGTGCCGATCACGGACGCCGGGCTCAAGGAACTCGTGCCGCTCACGAACCTCACCGCGCTCCACCTGGACGCCACCCCGATAACTGGTGCGGGGCTCAAAGAGCTCGCCCCGCTCAAGCACCTCACCACCCTTTCCCTCATCGCCACGGGCGTGACCGACGTGGGACTCCAGGGGCTCGCGCCGCTCCAAAATCTCACCACCCTTCATCTGTACTTCACGAAGGTGACCGACGCGGGACTGAAGGAACTGGCCCCGCTCCGGAACCTCACCACGCTCTACCTGGACGAGACGCCGATAACGGATGCTGGGTTGAAGGAACTCGCTCCACTCAAGAACCTCACCACACTCAGCCTGGGCACCACGAAGGTGACTAACGCGGGGCTCAAGGAACTCGTACCGCTCCAAAAACTCGCCGAACTCTACCTGTACGGCACGCAGGTGACGGACGCGGGGCTCAAGGAGTTGGCGGCGTTAACGAACCTGACCGAACTCTACCTGGGTGGCACGCAGGTGACGGAGGCGGGGCTGAAAGAACTCGCACCGCTCCAGAAGCTCACCACCCTCCACATCGGCTATCTGAAGGTGACGGACGCGGGGCTGAAAGAACTGGCCGCGCTCAAGAACCTCGCCACCCTCTACCTGCTCTCAGTGCCGGTGACGGACGCCGGGCTCAAGGAACTGGCGCGGTTCCCGAGCCTCACCGCCCTCTACCTGAGCGGCACGAAGGTGACGGACGCCGGGCTCAAGGAACTCGCACCACTCACAAACCTCACCACGCTCTACCTGGAATACACCCAGGTGACGGGTGCAAGGCTGAAGGAACTCGCACCGCTCCAGAAACTCACCATGCTCTTCCTGAGCCGCCCGCAGGTAACGGACGAGGCGCTGAAGGCGCTGCGCGAAATCAATCTGCTCCACGCCCTGAACACCGCTTCGGCCGGGGGCGCTCAGCGCCCGACCAAACCCGAAGACGTTGCCGCGCTCGACCTGAGCTCCACCCCGGTAACGGATGAGGGGGTGAAGGCACTCGCCCCTCTTGTGAACCTCGCCAAACTCGACCTCAGAGGAACGAGGACCACTCGCGCCGGACTCAAAGAACTGGCCGCGCTCAAGAAGCTCACCGCGCTTAACCTGGCCAAGGCGAAGATAACGGACGCGGGGCTGAAGGAACTGGCACCACTCACGAACCTCACCACGCTCAACTTGAGCGAAACCCTGGTGGCCGACGCGGGAATGAAGGAGCTCGCACCGCTCCAAAAGCTCACCGCGCTCGACCTGAGCTACACGAAGGTGACGGAGGTGGGGCTGAAGGAGCTCGCACCGCTCCAAGAGCTCGCCGAGTTCCGCCTGTGCGGCACGAAGGTGACGGAGGCGGGGCTCAAGGTGTTGGCCCCCCTCAAAAATCTCACCGTGCTCAACTTGGAACGCGCAACGATCACGGGCGCCGAACTGAAGGGGCTGGCACCGCACAAAAACCTCACCAAACTCTACCTCGAACGCTCACAGGTAACGGACGAGGCGCTGAAGGCGCTGCGCGAGAAAGACCTGCTCCACACCCTGAACACGACCCCGGCTCCGAGCGCCCCGCGCCCGATCAAACTGGGGACCCTCGTGCTCGACCTGGCCCGCACGAAGGTGACGGACGCCGGGCTCAAAGACGTGGCCGCGCTCACGACCCTCACCACGCTCGACCTGAGTTACACGCTGGTGACCGACCCCGGGCTGAAGGAACTCGCCCCACTCAAAACCCTCACCACGCTCAACCTGGGTGGCACGCAGGTGACGGACGCGGGGCTCAAGGAACTCGCACCGCTCACGAACCTCACCACGCTCTACCTAAACAACACCCGGGTAACGGAGGCGGGGCTGAGGGGGCTCCAGCAGGGCTTGCCCAAATGCGCGATCAAGAAGTGACGCGAGCCCGGCGGGTGCCCCTTCGTCGCCCGCGCCCCTCGGGTCCCGACCCGGCCGCGTCAGCCCCGCGGCTCCGGAGCCCGTTCGGTGGCCGCATTCACCCCGGCCGCGGTCTCCGGCAGGCCGCCGACACCGATGTGGTGGCGCGAGGGCCCGGCCCCCGGTCCGAAGGCGGCTGCGGCGCTTCTCCTTTCGGGACGGGGCAGGGGCCGGTTCTTCTGTTCGCTTCTGTTCTCGTGTCTCGTGCTGCGCACCACCCGCCGGAACGAGCGAAATACCGCCGGCCGCGGAACAGCGGATAGCGGCGCCCCGTGCGAGCGGGTAAAACGGTAGTAGACGCGCTCCCTGTTTCCATGAGGCGGTGGTCCCTCAACATGCACTACACACGCGCCGCTTTGGCACTCGTGTTCGTCGGAGGATGGTCTCAGATGGTGGTTTCCGACGAAGGGATGTGGCTCCTCAACGACCCGCCCCGGCAGCTCCTCAAAGACAAGCACAAGTTCGACCTGACCGAAGCGTGGGTGAAGAACGCCATGCTCGGGTCGGTGCGCCTCAACAGCGGCGGGTCCGGCGGGTTCGTGTCCGCGGACGGGCTGTTCGTCACCAACCACCACGTCGCCGCGGACTCGCTCCAGAAGCTCAGCACCCCGGGCAAGGACTACATCCGCGACGGCTTCTACGCGGCGACGCGCGAGACGGAACTGAAGTGCCCGGATCAAGAGATCAACGTGCTCCAGGAAATCGTTGACGTCACCAAAGAGGTGAACGGGGCCGTGAAGCCGGAAATGAGCGGCGCGGACGCGTTCGCGGCGCGCCGCGCGGTGATGGGCAAGATCGAAAAGGACTCGCTCGACAAGACCGGGCTCCGGTCGGACGTGGTCACGCTCTACAACGGCGGGCAGTACCACCTCTACCGGTACAAGAAGTTCACCGACGTCCGGCTCGTGTTCGCCCCGGAGCGCCAGATCGCGAGCTTCGGCGGGGACGTCGACAACTTCGAGTACCCGCGCATGAACCTCGATGTGGCGTTCTTCCGCGCCTACGAGAACGGGAGCCCCGCGAAGACGCCGCACTTCTTCAAGTGGAGCGCCGCCGGCCCGAGTAACGGGGACCTGGTTTTTGTCACCGGGCACCCGGGCGCCAC
>DASWYH010000385.1:0-2145 GCA_036405095.1 Gemmata sp.
GCCGAAACGCACCGTTTTGGTTCCCCCATACCGAGGCAAGACGTGGCCCGAATCTACGTTTCCAAAAAGGAAGCTCGCGGGGACTACTTCCCACAGTTGTGCATGCGGTGCGGGCAACCCGCCGACTGCGAAGTGTCGCACACGTTCGCGTGGATGCCCGCGTGGGTTCACGTCCTGCTCTTGTGCGGTCTCGCTCCGTGGCTCGTGGTGGCGCTGATCACCCGCAAGACGATGAGGATCGTTGCGCCCATGTGCCGCGATCACCGCGGGCACTGGCAGTTCCGCCTGTGGTACGCCTGGCTCGGGCTGCCCACCTGGATCGGCTTGATTGTGCTGCTCATCGCGGTGTGGAAGCAGGTGCCGAAGGGCGCGGAAGGCCCGCTGGTGCTCGGGGTGATGGTCGGGATGCTGCTCTGGCTGGTGATCGGTTTGGTGCTGGCGCACGGGGCGATCAAGGCGGCCGAAATTACGGACCGGGGCATGGACGTGGTGAACGTCCACAGGGAGTTCGCGGAAGCCTGGCGCGAAGGTGGCGGGCGCTAATCGCGTGTACCGGATAGGGCGCCAGCGGGTCTGTCCCGCAAGCGCCCGGCTGTTATGATGCGCGGAAGGATCCGTCGGAGGAAGACATGACCACCGCAACCGCCGGACCGACCGAAGCGCCCGCCACCGAACTTGAAACGTTCGCCGATATCGCCCGGCGGCTCGGCGACATTTCGCCCGACCGCATCATCTGGCTTCCGCGCCCGGCCAGCGAGGACGATTGTGGGCGCCACTGCGAGGCGCGCGGCCCGGCCGAACTCATCGACGGTTTCCTCGTGGAGAAGGCTATGGGGTTCCGCGAATCGCTCCTGGCCGCGGCGCTCATCCGGCTCCTCGGCAACTTTGGAACCTCCCGGAAACTTGGGTTGGTCGGTGGGGCCGACGCCATCATGCGCCTTCGCAAGGGACAACTCCGCCTCCCGGAGGTGAGCTTCATTACCTGGGAGCGGTTGCTCGTGGCCAACGCTCACAAGCAAAAAGTGGCCCCGCTCGCCCCGGACCTCGCCGTTGAGGTGTTGTCTGAGGGTAACACGCGAGCGGAGATCGACCAGACGCGCCGCGAGTTCCTTGCCGCCGGCACGCGCCTGGTCTGGATCATCGACCCGAAAGCCCGCACGGTTGATGTGTACGCGGACCCGACCCGGCCGAACGAAATGCACCTCGTGGGCGAAACCGATGCGCTCGACGGCGGGGCGGCGCTGCCCGGGTTCGTCCTGCCCCTCACCGACCTGTTCGCCGACCTCGAACCGCCGGCGCCGCCACGTCCCGATTCGGTCTGACCCCGGCGCGACGGGCACTTTCGCAACGCGACGCAAGACGGTTCGGCCGAAACGAGCGTTCCGCTTGTAACGCACAACTGTTTTCGACTTGCAATCTGCGCACAAATCCGCTTCAATCCAATTCCTCTTCCCAACGCACGTTTATTCCGCCCACACTTTCTCGGAGAACGCATGGTCCCGATCCGCTCACGGCGTGGGTTCACGCTCATTGAGTTGCTCGTCGTCATTGCGATTATCGCGATTCTGATCGGGCTACTGCTGCCGGCGGTGCAAAAGGTGCGCGAGGCCGCCGCACGCATGACCTGTTCGAACAAGATGAAGCAGATCGGGCTGGCGCTGCACAACTACGAGAACGCGAACAGCAAACTCCCACCGGCAGGCACCGGGTACTCCTGGTGCGCATCGGCGGCCGGCGGCCCCGGTGACACTCGAATCTTCAATTCCAACGGTCTCGTCCTGCTCCTGCCGTATTTGGAGCAAGACAACCTGTTCCGACAGTTCAACCTCCAGCAGGCCAGCGCCCGCACCGGCGACACAGCCGGCTCGCCGTGGCAGAACAACAACGCTACCCTCGCGTCGGTGGTCGGTGACCCGACGACCAACGGAAACGGGGCCAACGCGGCGACCGCGGTGCCCGCGTTCCTCTGCCCGTCTGACTCGAACCCGGCGCTTGGGCGGTTATCCGGCATCCACTACGGGCCGGGCGGTACTGGCAGCAGCCTCCAAGGGGCAGCTACCAACTACGATTTCATCACCAGTGACACCGACTTCAGTGTGTGCAACAACTGGAAAACGGCCGGGGCGAAGCGGCGGATGTTCGGCG
>DASWYH010000386.1:0-7944 GCA_036405095.1 Gemmata sp.
CGCGGATCAACGACCGGTACGGGCGGGACCACTGGTCGAAGGCGTGGAGCGTGGTGATGGCCGGCGCCGGGATCAAGGGCGGGGTGGTGGTCGGCAAGACGAACGCCACCGGGACCGCGGTCGCGGACCGCGAGGTGTACAGCGGGCACCTGTTCCACACGTACCTGCGGGCGGTGGGCCTCGACAGCACGAAGAACTTCTACCCGAACGAGCGCCCGGTGCCGGTCGCGGACCCCAAGGCCGCGGCGATCGAGGAAGTGCTGGCGTAGCGGTCCGGCACGGGCCGCTCGTTGTGGCGAGGCGTGAGTGCCTGTGCATTGGCCTCGCGCCTTTGTGGCACAGGCGGGAACACCTGTGCCACAAAGGCAACAAGATCACAAAAGCGTTAGTCCAGAAAGGCGCAAGCCCACAAAGGCAGGGCACGGCCAGGACGGGCTGTGCAACGGATACCGAATCGAGAAGGGCCGTATGTCTGATGTCCCCCCGCCGCGCCGCGTGTTCGATCCCCCCGCCGCGCGTGTTGAGCGCGAGCTGAAACACGCGCGCCCTCTGATCGGGTGCCGGTTCGACCCGTCGGGCCGGTTCCTGTTCGTTTCTGCTGAAGACGATACGATTCAGCGGTTCGATCTGCTCACCGGGGCGAAGGTCGCACTCGCCGGGCACGAGAGCTGGGTGCGCGGGCTCGCGTTCGTTGCAGCGGAGCCCGAGCCCGCCGGCGCGGCCCGCCCCTCACTCAGCGCCCTCCAGGGCGCCCTCGGGTTCGGCGCCGTGAGCGTCCCCGCGCCGAAGGCCGCGCCGTTCACACTCGTTTCCGCGGACTACCACGGGAAGCTGATCTGGTGGCCGGGCGGAGCCGATGCGCCCAAACCTCTGCGCACCGTTCAGGCACACGACGGCTGGGCGCGCGCCGTTGCCGTGAGCCCGGACGGGGGCACGGTCGCGAGTTGCGGGAACGACAACACCGTGAAGCTCTGGAAGACCGCCGACGGGAGCGCGGTTCGGACCCTGGAAGGGCACCTGTCGCACGTCTACAACGTCGCCGTTCACCCGAACGGTCAGCGCCTCGTGTCTTGCGACCTCAAAGGGGTTGTGAAGGACTGGGACATCCGAACCGGTAAGTGCGAGCGCGAGTTCGACGCGAAGGTGCTGACCAAGTACGATCCCGGGTTCATGGCGGACATCGGTGGGGCGCGCGGGACGGCCTTCAAATCCGACGGGTCCGCGTTCGCGCTGTGCGGGATCACCAACGTGAGCAACGCGTTCGCCGGCGTGGGCAACCCCGTTGTGGTGCTCATCGACTGGAAGACAGGCAAGCCGAAGTTGCTGCGCCCGAAAGAAGCGTTTCAAGGCACCGCGTGGGGGGTCGGGTTCCACCCATCGGGGGCCATCATTTCCGCGGGGGGCGGCGGTCAGGGGCGCGTGTGGTTCTGGAAGGGCGAAGACGCCGTGGGCGTTCACACGATCAACGTGCCGACGAACTGTCGCGACTTTGCGCTCAGCCCCGCGGGCGATCGGTTCGCCGTCGCGGGTGCGAACGGCACCGCCTACGTGTTCGATTTCACCGGACCGGCTCCGATCCCGTTGAAGAAATGACACCCCGTGACCGCCGCCGGCGGTGCCGCTAACCTCGGATCAACCATGCGCTACCTGTTCGCTTGCGCTGCGCTATGTGCGGCGCTCCCGCTGCTGGCCGCGGAGCCGGGCTCCGCTGCCCCGAAAGGGTTCGTGCCGCTGTTCAACGGCAAAGACCTCTCGGGCTGGCACGGATGGGCCGTTCACGCGAAAGGCGGCTCCCCGCTCGACGTGGCGAAACTCGCCCCCGAGGATCGCGCGAAGAAAGTCGAAGAGTGGACCGGGGACGCAAAAAAACGCTGGAGCGTTGAGAAAGGTGAGCTGGTGAACGATGGCCACGGCGCGTACCTGGCCACCGAGAAAGAGTACGGCGACATCGAACTGCTGATCGAATACAAGACGATTGCGGGTGCCGACAGCGGCATTTACTTGCGGAGCACCCCGCAGGTACAAATCTGGGACAGCAACCAGAAATTCGACCCCAAGAACCCGAACCGCAAGCCGCACCTCGGCTCCGGCGGGCTGTTCAACAACACCCCCGGGGCGCCGGGGCGCGACCCGCTCGAACTCGCGGATAAGCCCTTCGGCGAGTGGAACCGGCTCCGCATTGTTCAGGTCGGCGAGCGCACCACCGTTTACTTGAACGGGAAACTCGTGGTCGATCACGCCCGCATGGAGAACTACTGGGACCGCAAATCGCCGCTCCCGCGCGCGGGCAAAATCCTCCTCCAAACGCACGGCGGCGAGATCCGCTGGCGGAACCTGTTCGTGCGCGAGATCCCCGCGGCCGAGGCGAACGAGATCCTCCGCAAACACGACGCCAGGGGCTTCGAGAGCCTTTTCACCGGCGCGAACTTGGACGGGTGGGCCGGTGCGGTCGATAACTACGAGGTCGCCGACCGCGCCATCGTGTGCAAGAAGGGGAAGGGCGGGAACATCTACGCGGTGCCCGAGTTCGCGGACTTTACGGCGCGGCTGGAGTACAAGTTGCCGCCGGGCGGGAACAACGGGCTCGCGCTCCGCTACCCCGGTGGCAACGTCCACGTCGCGACGCAGGCGATGTGCGAACTGCAAATCCTCGATGACACCGCCGCCAAGTATGCGAAACTCGACCCCAGGCAGTACAACGGGTCCGCTTACGGGATGGTCCCCGCGCACCGCGGCTACCTGCGCCCGGTGGGCGAATGGAACTTCATGGAGGTGACCGCAAAGGGCTCAGTGCTCGTGGTCGAACTGAATGGCACGCGCATCCTCGACGCGGACCTGAGCAAGGTCACCGAGTTCAAGGACAAGGCCCCGCACCCCGGAAAGGACCGCACGAAGGGGCACTTCGGCTTCGCCGGTCACAACGACCCGGTTGCGTTCCGCGCAATTGAGGTGAGGAAGATCGAAGAGAAGAAGTAAGAGGGGTGGCCACAAAAAAGCACAAAGGGCACCAAAAGAAGATCAAGAACAAGAAGAGCCGGACGACGTGAAGCAACGGATCGGCCCGCACGCCGAGTTTTAGAACCAAAAGAAGGTCAAGCTTTTCTTGTTCTTGATCTTCTTTTGGTGCTTTTTTGTGACCATCCCTCTTCACTGCTTTAGAAGTCCCAGGTTTCGGAGCCGCGGGGCTTCTTCTTCGGGCGCGGGGCCTCTTCTTCGGGCACCTCCGCCGGTTCGGGGACCGGGGCGCGCCGCGGCGCGCGGACGACCGGCACCTCCTCGTCCGCCTCGCTCACCTCCTCCACCGACTCGTCTTCGGCCGCCCGGCGGATGCCCTCGCCCTTCGCCCGCAGCACCACCTTGATGGCCACCTCCGGGAACGGGAACGAGTCGCGCAGGGTCTTCGTCAGGTAGCGCACGTAGGTCGGGTCGAACAGCTCCGGACCGTTGGTGAACAGCACGATCGTGGGCGGGTTCACGCCGATCTGGGTCGCGTAAAAGACCTTGGGGGTCTTGCTGCCCGCCATCGGCGGCGGGGCCGCTTCGAGCGCGGCCCGCACCACGCGGTTCAGGTCGCCGGTGGTGACCCGCACGCCGGCCTGCTTGTGGAGCTGCACCGCGAGTTGCAGCACCCGCAGCACGTTCTTCCCCTCCTTCGCCGTGATGAACGCGATCGGCACGTGGTCGAGCATCGGGAACATCTTCCGCGTGTACTCGGCCATCTCGTCGGTGTCCATGTCCTCCTTCACCAGGTCCCACTTGTTCACGACGAAGATCGCGGGCTTGTTCTCCTCAACAATGTACTCCGCGAGCTGCTTGTCCACGCGGCTGACGCGGTGCCGGGCGTCCATGAAGTGCAGCACCACGTCCGCCCGGCGGATCGAGCGCTGCGCGCGGTGATTGCTGTAGAACTCGATGTTCGTGCCCATCTTCGCGGCCTTGCGCACGCCCGCGGTGTCGATTGCCACATACGACTTGCCGTCGCGCTCGATGCGCACGTCCACGCTGTCGCGGGTGGTGCCCGGGATCTCCGACACGATGACCCGCTCGCCGCCCGCGAGGCTGTTGATGAACGTGCTCTTGCCCGCGTTGCGCCGGCCCACGATCGCGAGCATGAGCGCCGGTTCTTCGGGCGCGCGTTCGCCGGTGTCGGGCGGCAGCGCCGCGCCGACGGCCTCGAACAGCTCGTCCTTGCCGAGCTTCTGGTCCGCGCTGACGCACAGCGGCTCGCCGTACCCCAGGCGGTTGAACTCGCCCGCGAGGTCGCTCAGCTTCTCGGTGTCCGCCTTGTTGGCGACCAGGACGACCGGCTTGTGGATCGTGCGCAGCCGGGCGGCCACGTCTTCATCAAGGGGAACGACGCCCTCGCGCACATCGACCACGAACACGACGACCGCCGCGGACTCGATCGCGATCTGGATCTGGCGCTCCACGTCGGCGCTCAGGTCGTCCACATCGACGATCCCGATCCCGCCCGTGTCCATGAGTTCCCACGACCGCCCGGCCTGCTCGATGACGGACGAAACGCGGTCGCGGGTGACGCCCGCGGTGGGGTCCACGATGCTGATCCGCCGCCCGGCGAGCCAGTTGAACAGCGACGACTTGCCGACGTTCGGCCGGCCGACAATCGCCACGATAGGCAGCGCCACGACGAAACCTCAGAAGAGACGGGATGGCCACAAAAAGCACAAAGGACACAAAAGAAAACCGAGACCAAAAGAGCGCTCGACCGAATCACGGGGCGAACACGAGCGGGTGTTCTGCGCTCCGTTTCAAGTGGCCGGTGCGTTCGGGCTCACCACAAGGTGTACCCGCCGTCCACGACGACCGTTGCACCGGTGACGTAGCTGCTCGCGTCGCTCGCGAGGAACACCGCGACCGGGCCGAGTTCCTCGGGCTCGCCCATCCGGTCCATCGGGATGTGCGCAACGAACCCCTGCTGGAAGTCGGGCTTCTCGCCGAACCACTTGCGGTTCGGCGCCGTGAGGAACACGCCCGGGGCGATGGCGTTCACCCGGACGCCCCGCGGCGCCCAGTCCGCGGCCAGCGACTTCGTGAGCGCGGTGAGGGCGGCTTTCGCGGTCTCGTAGTGCCGGCCCCGGATGCCTTTGATCGCGATCGGCCCCGCGATGCTGGTCACGTTCACCACGGCGCCCTTCCCGCGCTCCAACATGCCCCGGCACAGGTGCTGGCAGCACACCAGGGCGCTGGTGAGGTTGAGGTCGATCAGCTCCTGCCACTGCGCAAGGGGAGTGTCTTCCGCGGGAACGTCGATCCGGCGCCCGCCGACGTTGTTCACCAGGATGTCGATCGGGCGGTTCCGGTTCAGCACGTCCCGGCACGCGGCCTCGGCCCCCGGCGGCGTGGACACGTCCCCCGGCACCACTTCCACGGTCCGCCCGAGTGCCGTCAGCTCTCGTTGGGCGGCGGCCAGGGATTCGGCCTCGCGCCCGATCAGGACGAGGTCGGCCCCGGCTTCCGCGAGCGCCTGCGCCATCGCGCGGCCCAGCCCCCGGCTGCCGCCGGTGACAACCGCGGTGCGCCCGTCGAGCCGGAACCGGTCCAAAACGCTCATCGGATTCTCGATCCCGTGCCTTACGTCACCGGCCCCATCAGCTTAATATAGGGCCAACGGCCCCGATGCGTTGGACAATCAATGGCGAAGTGCGACGAAGGCTACCGGTGCGAGGTGTGCGGGCGGGACGTGGACGCCGTGACCGAGTCCGATCTATACCTGCGGTTCGTGCTGGGCGAGGTGCCGCTCGAAACGCTGCACCTGCTGCCGGAACGGCACCTGCGTTGCAACCCGGCCCTGGCGCAGTACATCGTTGACCCCGGGTTCGCGCCGGTGGTGTGTGCCGGGCCGTTCGCGAAGTCCGAAATGGACGCCGCGTTCGTCGCGGCAGAAGAGGCCCGGGTGTCCCGCGGGTATCGCCGGTTGCTCGCGATTCCGGTGCTTCGTCTGGCGGTGCCCGAGTACCCGCTGAGCGTGACGCCCGATGGTGAACCCGATTAGCCCAAAAATTCGGGGAAGCGTGCGGCGCGTCCGGGGTTCTGTTCTCTAGGGGCACGCTCGCCCTCAAAAGGAGATCACATGAAAGCGTTATTCGCGGTGTGTGCGGTGTTCGCGGTCGCGCCCCTTGTGCGGGCCGACGAGTCCGGGCCGAAGGCCGGCGAAAAGGCGCCCGCGCTGAAGGTGTTCGGGGTCGTGGGCACGGTCGAGGACAAGGACGCGGACTTCGTCGCCGACCGCAAGGACGCGCCGACGATTTATGTCTTTGTGCAGGCGATGGAGGGCGGAATCCCGGTGGGCGGGCGCCCGGCGGCGCGGTTCCTGAAGGAACTCGACAACAAGATCGCGGGCACTTCGGACAAGGCCGAAATCGTCGCGGTGTGGCTGGGTGAAAAGGCGTTCGACAAGCACAAGGAGTACCTGCCGAAGATCAACATGTCGCTGAAGTTCACGAAGACCTCGCTCGCGGTGTTCGCCGGCGAAAAAAGCGGCCCCAACAACTGGAACGTGAACGCCGACGTTCACCTCACGGTGGTGGTTGTGAACAAGGGGAAGGTGGCGAAGTCGTTCGCGTTCACCTCGGTGAACGAAACCGACGTGAAGCCCGTGCTGGAAGAATTGAAGAAGGCCATCGGGAAGTAGCCATCCCGCCGGTCCGAGTGTCTATGCGATCCGCGCCGCACCCCGAATATGAAGGCCGTTTGGGGGCATTGCCAGCGCAATTGCAGCGCAGGAGACGAAGCCTAGCGAATACGCGCCCGCGGAAGCGCTCCTCGGGCGTGCGGTCGCTTCCAGTAAGGACTTGTACTCGGGTCCGGTTCCCCGATCCTCAACCGGCGCATCAGTTCGTCGGGTACGCCGTCGAACTCGCCAGTTTTAGCTTGATGGTTGAACTTCACCCCCCGCGGTTGCCTGCATGGAACCAGACTTCTTAACCGTTGTGGTGTGAATCGCTCTCAGGCTAACGGCGTGCGGCGGGCGGACCGCGAACACCTTGATCCGCCAAGTTACCGTTTTGCCCACCAGAAGCGTTTTCAGTTCGCTCAGTTTCGACCGTTCAAGCTCGCTTCCGATGATGGGGTTAGTCCCTTTTGCCTCACTGATTTGGTCGCGCGCGGCTTCGCACCATCGCCCCAGTTCGCTGTAATCTGTGGTCACATCGCCACGCTTTACGGGCGGTTCAACTGTGACATCTGGTGCTCTGGTCGGTTCACCACGCGGCGCGCATGCGAGCCCGCCAGGGAGGAAGACGACCAGGAGCAAGAACGCGACCAGACGAGCGCGAATCATGGCGAACCATCGTGAGGGCGGGCGGGCGCCCATCTTCGCCGGAGCAGGGACGCGGGTCAAGTGGCGAGAACGTGCCCTTCGTACCCACCAATCGCGTCTGCGACATTTTGAGCCTATTGCCTTTTCTGCGCAAGACGTTTACCCTGCTGTCTACGAGCACAGAGGAAACGCCCATGATCATCACATTCAAGAATTACCGCTGCTTTCCAAATAACACAACGATCGATCTCTCCAACTTCTTTACCGCTTTCGTTGGTCTTAACAATGCGGGCAAGTCTTCAATCTTGCGTTTCGCCTACGAATTTCGACCAACATTCAGGTCAATAATAAATCGATCTAACAACATAATTTCTATGCTTGGCAATGGCTACGCGATTCAAGTCGCTGCTTCTGATCCAGACGAAATCTTCACGAAGCCACCGCGTGGAGAATTGCAAATCAAAATCGACGTTTCAAACCAACCCCATTGGGCAAGTAGCGACTTAGGCGAGATATGCATTATTATTATTATTATTATTGATAGCAATTCAAAGATGCTCAGGATTGCCTTATATTGTGATAGCAGAAGGCTAAATATCGACACCGACTTGCATGTTACAACTATAAAGAAAAAAGAACACAAAAGCGATCGTTTTGTCCTCTGT
>DASWYH010000387.1:0-7951 GCA_036405095.1 Gemmata sp.
CGGCGTGGGTAAGATGTGCGGCCCGATTTCGGGCCGGTGGAGCCGCCCGAGAGCGGTCGCCGGGAGGCACGCGAGGCACCAACGCGGCCAAAGGCGCTAACCGGTGGCGCCCGGCCAAACGCTACCAATTGCGGTCGTTGCCCACGAACGCGGGACCGCAAAGAGCCCCTATTCCCCTTCGAGGTCGGTATCCTTCAGGTCGGTCAGGAACATGTGCCCCGGCCTGTGCGTGATCGCGAACGGCGGCCTCGCCTGCATCAGAGCCGCTTGCGGTGTCACGCCACAGGCCCAGAACACGGGCACTTCCCCGGTTCGCACTTCGACCGCGTCGCCGAAATCCGGCTTGCCGATGTTCTCGATGCCAATCGCACTCGGTGCCCCGAAGTGAACCGGTGCGCCGTGCGCGCGCGGGAAGCGGCTGCACACCTGCGTTGCCTTCACACTTTGGGCCGGCGTCAACGGGCGCATCGACACGACCAGCGGCCCCGAGAACCGGCCCGCCGGGCGGCACGCGATGTTCGTTTTGAACATGGGCACGTTCACGTTCTGCTCGATGTGTCGCACCGGGACGCCCGCGGCGAGAAGCGCGGTCTCGAAGGTGAACGAACAGCCGATCACGAACGAAACGAGGTCGGTTCGCCAGTAGCGGGCGACATCGGTGGGCTCCGCGACCAGTTCGCCGTGCTCCCACACGCGGTACGCGGGCAGGTCGGTGCGGAGGTCGCTTCCGGGCGCGGTGAACTTGGCCTCGGGGTCGCCGGGTTCGGTCACGTCGAGTAGCGGACACGGTTTCGGGTTGCGCTGGCAGAACAGTAAGAAGTCGAACGCCCAGTCGCGCGGCAGGATGACCAGGTTCGCGTGAACGTAGCCGAGGGCGAGGCCCGGGGTCGGCCCGGTTTGCGCTCCGGAGCGGCACGCCGCGCGCACGTCGGCGCCGGTCGCGCGGATCAGATCGTTCGGCATCACGACTCCAGTATCTCGCGAATCCGCACCAGGGGCTTCGCGTACTCGGCCCACGTCAGCCCGTCAACGGTGGCGGTCTGTTGTCCGGTCACGCCATCGACGAGCGGCCCTTCGCGCACCATGACTTCGAGGATTTCGCGCTCGCGGTCCGGGTCGAAGAGGTCCGCCGGTGGCTTCGCCCCGCGAAGCACATACACCCCCGCCGCAAGGGCGTAGGCGCCCCAGTTACTCACCCCGCACACGATGAGGTGATCGGTGGGCACGCGACAGTGAATCAGGTCACCGTTCGGGATGTTTTTGACGATCGTCTCGTGCGGGACCTTGCCCATGCCGATCTCGTTCCCGCCGTCACCGATGCCGATGGTCACGTCCCCATTAAGCAGAGACCGGCGCCCGAGATAGTCCTCGTCGCCGCCGTTCGCGTACAGCGAAATGTCTCGGCCCCGCATCGAATAGTATCGCCCGTCTGTTGCGCGCCCGACGTGTTCGACTGCGATAAGGTGCGTGTGAACGCCGCTGGTCGGAATGTCGGTCGCGACATACGAGGTCATTTGTTCGGGTTCGAGATGATCGTCGTCGGTTGCCACCACTCGGACGGAGATTCTGGTACTGGTTGAAAGCGCCTTGGTGATTGCATTTACGCAATCGGTGGGAGCGCCCGTGCCGCTCGGGATGTGGAGCGGCACCATCGCACGCATCAAGAACGCGCAACCGAGCGGCCCGTCGGTTTCAAACGCTGGTGGCGAAGAGGTCGGTATGTAAAAACCAGTCGACAGTGAGAGTACAGTCTTATCACCCATTAACGCGATGCTGCGGCAGGCCGCTTCGAAGTCGCCCTTTGTGGCGGTGAACAGGTTGTCGTCCGGGTCGCGTGCGAGCCCACGGTTACCCGGATCGATTTGCACCGCGGCCAGGATGGCGGCCAGTTTCTCGTCGGTGGTCATGGTTGCGTGTGGATCAGATGGGCGAACCGGCCGCGCCAGATCTTCGGCACGTCCGATTTCACGGTGACCGGGTTCTTCGTGGTCGGGTGCAGGAACGTGAGGCTCCGCGCGTGAAGGGCGATCCCGTTCCCGAACGGGTGGTCGCTCCCGTACTTCCGGTCCCCGTAGATCGGGGCGCCCCGCGACGCGAGCTGCACCCGGAGCTGGTGCTTGCGGCCCGTGTGGGGGCGCAGTTCCAGCCAGATCAGCCCGTTGTGACGCGCGCGGACCTGGAACAGGAGCCGGGCGAACTGCGCCCCGGGTGCGTTCGCGGCTGCTGTTTCGACGCGGGCGTTTGCGTCGTCCTTCCGGAGCCAGTCTTCGAGTGAGCCGGTGTCCGCGGTCGCCCAGGGCGCGGGCTGATGCGCCCCGCTCGGCTGGGCTCCGACGACGGCCCAGTACACCTTCTCGACGCCGCCCTCGCGGAACTGCTCGCTGAGCCGCGACGCGGCCTTGGTCGTGCGCGCGAACACCAGCGACCCGCTCACCGGCTTGTCGAGCCGGTGGACGACCCCGAGGAACACGTTGCCGGGCTTGTCGTACTTCTCTTTCAGGTACGCTTTGACGAGCCGGTCCACGGTTTCGTCTTTGCCGTCGAAGTGCGTGGTGGGCCACCCCGCCGGCTTGTTCAGCGCGAGGCAGTGGTTGTCTTCGTGCAGGATGTCGAGGTGTTCCGCGAACGACATATCGGGACATCATAGCGGAAGCGGCCGGCGCTCGAAAGCGGCCTCGCGCTCCAGGCACGCGGCCGCGGCCAACACGCGGTGGTCGCCGCCCGCGACACCCGCGATTTGTGCGCTCAGCGGTAACCCGTCGGCCGTGTACGCGAACGGCACCGAAACCGTCGGGGTGCCGAGAAAGCTCCAAGGGGCGTTGAACACCGGGTCGCCGGTAGTTGCGGCCGGAGGAGCGGGGCCGACCGCCGCCGGGGTCAGGATGACGTCGTCGGACCCAAATTGTGGGTGCATGGTTGCCTCACTTCGCTCCTGTGCGTGGCGCGCGGCACTGTACTCTGTTGCGGGCGTCCGGAGCCCGCGCTCGATGAGTTCTCGGACGCGGGGCGGGTAATCGTCGGGGTCGCGAGCCAACCGCGCCGAGTGATACGCGGCGGCTTCAACCGACATGAGAACCAATTGGAAACGGAGCACATCCCTCCAATCAGTCGGGGTCGACATCCAGACGGTTGTGACGGACCGCGAGAGGTGCCCGAGCGCGTCCCGCATGACCGCTTCGGCGAGTTCGTCTGTCAACGATTTCATGAACCAGAAGACGGGGCCGTGTTGCTTGCCGAGCGCGCCATCAATGGCGTGCAGACAGTCCCGAACCGGTGACGTATCGCTCGTCGGGTCGCGGGGATCGTGTCCTGCGATTACCTGAAACACGATCGCCAGGTCGCGGACGCAGTTCGCCATCACCCCGACGTGGTCCAAACTCGGAGCCAGCGGCAGCACGCCGTCGACACTCACCCGCCCGTGGGTCGGTTTCAGGCTGTACACGCCGCAGTAACTCGCGGGCCGCGTGATCGACCCACCGGTTTGCGTGGCGAGCGCGCCGAGACACATCCCACACGCGACCGCGGCGGCCGAACCGCTCGAACTGCCGCCGGGGGTGCGGTCCAGGTTCCACGGGTTGCGCGTCACCGGCGGGTCGAAACTCGCGTAGGCCGTGGTGACCGTTTTCCCGAGGATGACGGCGCCCGCCTGGCGCAGCCGCTCAACACACGTGGCGTCGCGCCGGGCGTAACTCTGCGCCCACCGCTTTGAGCCGCAACCGGTGGGCATGTCGAACACGTCAATGATGTCCTTGATGCCGATCGGGATGCCGTGGAGCGGGCCGCGGTAGTTGTTGTGCTGCACCTCGGCGGTGAGGCGCGCGGCGTGCTCGCGCGCGCCGGCGCGGTCGATGTGGACCCACGCGCGGACCCGCTCCTCGTACCGGTCGATGCGGCCCAGGCACTGTTCGAGAAGTTCCGAGGGCGTGAGAGCCCCCGTGCGGATGAACCCGGCGGCGTCCGCGATCGTCAGTGGTTCGGGCATCGAATGTTCTCGTATGGCGCCCAGGGCTCCCGCCCTGTGCTACGCCCGGCAGCCCCTCCGGGGTGCCAAGAGAAAAGCACCCCGGAACGCGGGGCGGATCGGATAACGATTGCGTGTACAATGTGGCGGTCATCCGTTGTTCGGAGACTCACCCGTGTCGCAAACCTATACGCGGTTGCTGTACCACGTTGTATTCAGCACGAAGAACCGCGAACCGTGGATCGATCCCGTGTGGCAGCGCGACCTCTATGATTTCGTTGGCGGCATCGTGCGAAACCGAAAGGGCGAAGTGGTCGCGGTCGGCGGCATTTCGGATCACATTCACCTGGTAGTGGTTACCCGCGACGCGCGCCCTTTCGGACATCGTTCGTGATGTGAAAGCAAACTCGTCCGGGTGGCTGCATAACCGCGGGGTTACGCCGTTTGACTGGCAGGACGGGTACGGCGCGTTCACACCCGGTCCCTCCGCGGTTCCCCGCGTGGCTGCATACATTGAGAACCAGGAGTCGCACCGCGCCCGCGAGTCGTTTACGGACGAAATGCGCGCGATGCTGACGGCAAGCGGTGCGACTACCGACGAACTGCGGGACCGGGCGTAAGCGCGTTCTGTCTTTCCGCCCCCGAGGGGCCGGTGGGCGTAGCACAGGGCGGAAGCCCTGTGCGTGAGGTAAATGTCGATGCACAAGGTGAAGGTCGCGGTTCTGGGCGGGTCCGGTTACACCGCGGTGGAGCTTATCAAGCTCTTGTTGCGCCACCCCGGCGCCGAGGTCGCGGCGGTCACATCGCGACAGGCGGAGCCCATCGCGGACCTGCACCCGAGCCTACTCGGGCGGCTCGATCTCCAGTGCGAACCGTTTAACCCCGACGCGCTTCAGGCGAAGGGCGTTCAAGTGGCGTTCGGGTGCCTGCCCCACGGCACGAGCATGGAGAGCATCCCGCCCCTGCTGGAGCGCGGCATCAAGGTGATCGACCTGAGCGCCGACTACCGCCTGCGCGACGCGGGCACTTACCAGGAATGGTACAAAGAGACCCACCACGACACCGCGAACCTCGCGCACGCCGTGTACGGGTTGCCCGAGGTGTACGGCAACAAGATCGGTGGGGCCAAACTGATCGCGAACCCGGGGTGCTACCCGCAAACGGCGATCCTCGGCCTCGCTCCCCTCGTGGCGAACAAGCTGATCGAACTGTCGGGTATCGTGATCGACAGTAAGAGCGGTGTGAGCGGCGGGGGGCGCACGCCGAAACTGAACTTCCACTTCCCGGAGTGCAACGAGAGCGTTTCGGCCTACGCGGTCGGGACGCACCGGCACACCCCCGAGATCGAGCAGGCGCTCGGCGACATCGCGGGGGCTCCGGTGTCGGTGATCTTCACCCCGCACCTGATGCCGATGGACCGCGGCATCCTCAGCACCATGTACGCGACGCCGACGCGACCCGTGAGCGAACCCGAACTGGTGGAACTCTACCGCAGCTACTTCGCGGACAAGCGGTTCGTGCGCGTGCGCACCGCGCCCCCGGCCACGAAAGACACCGTGGGCACGAACTTCCTCGACGTGTGCGTAAAAGTGGTGCGCGGGAAGGTGCTGGTGCTCGCGGCCGAAGACAACTTGGTCCGCGGGGCGAGCGGGGTGGCGGTCCAGAACTTCAACCTGCTGTTCGGCTTCCCGGAGACGACGGGGCTGCTGTAATGGACCTGCTGTCGCAGCACGAGGCGTTCCTGCGGGCCATTTACGATGCGCCCGGCGACGACACCCCGCGCCTCGTGTACGCGGACTTCCTTCAGGAGAACGGTGAGGAGGACCGGGCGCAGTTCATCCGCTGGCAGTGCGGGTGCGGAGAACAACCGAAGGCGCTCCCGGGCCGCCTGGAAGCGTTCGCGCGCGGGTTCCCGCGCCCGTGGAAAACGACGGCAATTGGGGTGGACGCGCTTCGCGATCCGGTGGCGCTCCGCCGGTCGCTGCTCAAAGCGCCGGAGTGCTTTGCGGTCGAAGGGGTGCGCCTGGTGGCCGGGCGGATCACGACTTCCGAGCCGTTCGACGCGCTGTTCGCGCTCGCCGCGTTCGCCCGCGTGACGGAACTGAATCTGGAGGGGGGCGAAGTCGAAGAGGAGGCGGTGGAGGGCTCGCCGTTCACCCCGTTTCACCTCGAACCGGTCATCTCCACCGCCGGCGTTGAAGCACTCGTTCAGCACCGGGGCGTGCGAAAGATCACCGCGCTCATCCTGACCAACAACAACCTCGATAACGACGCGGCGCGGGCGCTGGTGAAATCGCCGTACCTCGACAACCTCAAGCGGCTCGACCTGTTGGAAGGGAACCGCTTCCGCGGCAAGGTGTGGCAGCAGGTGCTCGCGCGGTTCGGCGAGGACGTGGTCGGCTAACTCCGGTGGCACATGCTAAACGAGGAACTATGCGAATTTTGATTGCGATTGCCCTTCTCGCGTGCCCGTTCCCGGCGCGTGCGGCCGAGCCGAAGCTGTCGGCGAAGGTCGAAAAGGTGGCCCCGCCGGCGGCGCTCGCGGAGCCGGTGCGCAAAACGCTCGACGAACGGGCGCTCGTGGTGCGCGACGGCGGTTCGGAACTCATGACCGTCTGGTTCCGCGCCGAGATCCCGGCGAAGGCGAACGAGGACCAGATCAAGAACGGCCTCACCTACCGCGAGATCCCGGAAGGAACGCTGGTCGGCGCGATCCGGTTCCCGGAGGCGTTCACCGACTTCCGCAAGCAGGAGATCGCCGCCGGGGTGTACACGCTCCGGTTCGCCGTGCAGCCCGACATCGGCGACCACACCGGCACCAGCCCGAACCCGGAGTTCTGCCTCATGAGTCCGGCGAAGGAGGACAAGAGCGCTGACACCGTTGAGCCGAAGAAGCTCATCGAGTTGAGCAGCCTGGTTAACGAAGGGCGCCACCCGGCGGTGCTGCTGCTGTGGCCCAACAACGGCAAGGACGCGGGCGCGGTGAAGGTCGTGAGCAAGGGCAACGGGGTGTTCGCGGCGACCGTTCCGCGCGCGCTGGTTGCCGACGGGAAGAAGGCGCAGCTCGGGTTCGCGGTGACGGTCGCGGGCGTGCGGAAGGAGTAACAACCGGGTCGCCCGCGGAGCTGTTTGCGCAGGGCACCCGCCTGATAAATGGACCCGCTGCCGGTGCCACATCTGTTGCGAGCCGCGACCGCATTTCAAGCGACCCGTGGCCGGCGCCTCAGATTTCGTAGGTGAGGGGTTCGCTGGCCGGCTTCGCGCCCTTCAGCCGCAGCTTCGGCTTTTCCAGCACCACGGTCGTGTCCGCCGGGACGCTCTCCGTGAGCCACACGTTGGAGCCGACCACGGCCCGCGCCCCGATCACCGTTTGCCCGCCCAGGATGGTCGCGTTCGCGTACACGATGACCCCGTCTTCGAGCGTCGGGTGCCGCTTGTAGCTCCCGTGGAGCAGCCCGCCCTCTTCGTCCTTCGTGAAGCTGAGCGCCCCGAGCGTCACCCCCTGGTACACCTTCACCTCGCGCCCGATGTGGCACGTCTCGCCGATCACCACGCCGGTGCCGTGGTCGATGAAGAACCCGGGACCGATGGTCGCCCCCGGGTGGATGTCGATGCCCGTTTTCGCGTGGGCGAACTCGGTCATCATGCGGGGAATGAACGGCACCCCGAGCTGGTGGAGCTCGTGCGCCACGCGGTAAATGGTGATCGCTTCGAGCCCGGGGTAGCAGAAGATGATTTCGTGGTGGCTCCGGGCCGCCGGGTCGCCGCGGAACGCCGCGTCCACGTCCCGTTCCAGGGTCTTGCGAACCGCGGGGAGCCGGCGGAGCAGCTCGACGGCCTTCGGTTGGGCCATCTTTTCGCAGTCCGCGTGCGGGCTCTCGTGACAGAGCTCGTGCCGGAGCGCGCGGGCGATTTGCGTGGTGAGCTTGTCGTGGAGGGCATCGATCAGGCTGCCGACGTAGTAGGCGATGTTGCCGATGTGGAGGCTCT
>DASWYH010000388.1:0-14124 GCA_036405095.1 Gemmata sp.
CCCCAGCGCTACGAGGCCCAGCCCGCCGAACAGGTGCGCGCCCCGGCCCAACAGGACGGGGCAAACGGCGATGTGGAGCTCGTCGATCAGCCCCGCACGCAGCCCCTGTTGGATGGTCGCGGTCCTGCCGCCGATACGAACATCCTTCCCTTGCGCCGCTGCTCGCGCTTGCGCGAGCGCTGACTCGAAGCCGCCGGTGACGAAGTGGAACACCGCCCCCCAGCTCCAGCGGCTTTCGCGTGTGGTGGGTGAGCACGTACACCGGGCATTTATACGGGGCGTTTCGCCCCGCCATCCCTTCCACGGTTCATCCGGCCACGGCCCGCGAGCGGGGCCAAACATGTTGCGCCCCAGCACCCACGAACCGACGTTATCGACGCCACGGGCGGCGAACGTGCCATCGGTCCCCGTCTCCCCTGCCGAACCTCCTCTGAAAGGTGCGCGTGGTGAACGCCCAGCCGTGAAGCGCCTTCCCGCCCACACCAAGGGTTCTCCAAGTTTTGGTCGGGCCCCGCGCTAAACCCGTCCACGGAGATTGGGGAAGCTCTCGACCCGGACACGCGACAGGCGACTGGTCCCCTTTGCCCCACCCGGCAGACGCGGGATGTGTGCGTGATCTTGCCCGTAACCCGCTCAGTTGCGAAGTTGCGAATTGAGTAGCCCCGGCTGGGGCGGGGGGCTGACTTGGAGGAGCGGAGTATGAGCAAGGTTGTGATCGTGACGGGCGGTTCACGCGGGATCGGGGCTGCCGCGTGCAGGCTGGCGGCGGCACGCGGGTACGCCGTGTGCGTGAATTACTGGCGGAACGAAGGGGCGGCCCGGGCGGTGGTGACGGACTGCTGCCGAGCCGGGGCAAAGGCGCTCGCCGTGCAGGCCGATGTCGCCGTCGAAGCCGACGTGGTTCGTCTGTTCGAGACCGTGGACCGCGAGCTGGGCCGGGTCACGGCGTTGGTGAACAACGCGGGCATCCTTGAGAAGCAGATGCGCGTCGAGGACATGGGCTCCGGACGTTTAGCCCGCGTGCTCGCCGTGAACGTGACCGGATCGTTCATGTGCGCCCGCGAGGCCGTGCGGCGGATGTCCACGAAGCGCGGCGGGCCGGGCGGTTCCATCGTGAACGTGTCGTCGGTGGCTGCGCGGGTGGGGGCGCCGGGCGAGTACGTCGATTACGCGGCTGCAAAGGGGGCGGTGGATGCGCTCACCCTCGGGCTGTCGAAGGAGGTGGCCGAAGAGGGCATCCGGGTGAACGCCGTGCGGCCGGGCTTCATCTACACCGACATCCACGCGTCGGGCGGGGAACCGGGCCGGGTGGACCGGGTGAGGGCGTTCGTGCCGATGAAGCGCGGGGGCCAACCGGAAGAAGTCGCGGCGGCAATACTCTGGTTGCTGTCGGACGAGGCTTCTTACGCCACCGGCACGTTCATTGATCTCGCGGGAGGGAGGTGACACGCCGCACCGGCACCTTCCGTTCGGTCGCGGGGGCCGGGGCGCGTGGCGCCCGCTCGCCGTTCGCGCAGGCGCCGCGCGCCCCGCGAGCGGGTCAGGCCACCGCCACAAGGGCGCGGCTCCCGCCCTTCCACCAGCGCTCTGCCTTGATCTTCGCGGTCCGCGTCTGACCCCCGCCTTCCCGCTTCGACCGCCACGCCCCGGAGCGCGCCACCGCCACAAGAGCTTTTTTCGGAGCCGGGTCAGGGGCGTCGCGGGCTTGTGCCGGTCCCCGACCCGAATCAAACTCGGCGCCCCCGGCGCGGGCGCTTGCGGCGCCCGCCACCTCCACCCGGAGCCCCGGTCGGAGCTCTTGCCCTTCGCCCGTGACGCCTCTCCCGGTGTCAGCCGCCCACCGCCTTCAAGATCCGGTCCAGCTCGGCCGGGTCGGCGGGCTTGACCATGTGGTAGTCGAACCCGGCCTCGCGGGTGCGCCTGCGGTCCTCCTCCTGGCCCCACCCGGTCAGCGCCGCCAGGGTCACCCCGCGCAGCGCGTTGCTCTCCCGGACCTTCCGCGCTACCTCGAACCCGGTCATCCCCGGCAGCCCCAGGTCCAACAGGATCAGGCGCGGGAGGTACGTGCCCAGAACGCGCAGGGCCTCCGGGCCGTCGTGAGCCGTCCGCACCTCGTGCCCCTTCATCTCCAGGATCATCGCCAAGCTCTCGGCCGCGTCCCGGTTGTCGTCGACCACCAGCACCCGCAGGCTCGTGGCCGCACCGTCTCCCGCCTGCCCGGCCCCCGGAACCGCCTGCTGCCGGGTCAAGTCGAGGGGCAGCCGGACGGTGAACGTGCTCCCCTGGCCGGGGCCGCGGCTCTCGGCCGTCACCCGCCCGCCGTGCAACTCGACCAGCCGCTTGACCAGCGTCAGCCCGATGCCCAGCCCGCCCTGCGCCCGGTCGAGGGACGTACCCACCTGGGTGAACATGTCGAACACTTTCGGCAGCATCTCGGCCGGGATACCCACGCCCGTGTCCGCCACCCGCACCACCGCGTGCCCGTTGTCCCGGGCCGCGGACACCTCGATCCGGCCGCCCTCGGGGGTGTACTTGGCGGAGTTGTTCAGCAGGTTGGCGAAGACCTGGGCCAGTCGCGTGCGGTCGGCGTCGAGCGCCAGCGGCTCGTCCGGCAGCGCCACCGTCAGCTCGTGCCGCCCCGTCTCGACTCCCTGGCGGGTCGTCTCCACCGCCGCCTCGATCACCGCCCTCAGTTCGACGCGCTCCTTGCGCAGCACCACCTTCCCGCTCGACACCCGCGACACGTCGAGCAGGTCGTCCACCATGTGCACCATGTGCGTGAGCTGACGGTCCATCATCCCCAGCGTCTTCTCGTCCCGCTCCGGGCTGCGGCCCATCTTGAGGATCTGCACCCCGTTCCGCACCGGGGCGAGCGGGTTTCGGAGTTCGTGCGCGAGGGTGGCCAGGAACTCGTCCTTGCGGCGGTCCTGGTCTTGCAGGGCGCGGTACAGTTGGGCGTTCTCGATCGCGGACGTCACCCGCCCGGCCAGGTCCTGCGCCACCCGCAATTCGGCTGGGCCGAACGGTCGCCGGGCGGAGTGGCTGAGGAACGTCAGCCCCCCGATCACCAGCCCCCGAGAGAGCAGCGGCACGCACAGGTAGGATCGCACGCCCACGGCCCGCAGCTTGGCGACCCGCTCCGCACCCTGCGGCGCGGATCCGGGCTCGACCGCCGCCAGGTCGGCCACCACTTCCGGCTCCCCGGTCCGCAGCACGTGCGGAATGACCTCATCGGCCGGGGTGTCTCCCGCCCGGGCGGCCGTCACCTCATCGGATTCGGTGTGGGTGACGGCGAGCCGCCGCCGCGCCCCGCTCTCCAGTACGTCCACCACGCACCAGTCGGCGAACCCGGTGACCGCGATGTTGGCGATCCGCCGCAGGGTGCTCTCGTAGTCGACCAGCTCCGCCAGCGACGCGCTGGCGTCGGCCAGGAACCGCACCCCGTCCTCGGCCCGCTTCCGGTCGGTGCGGTCCCGGAACACTTTCCCGAACCCGCGCAGCTCCCCGCCGGGACCCCGGATGCCGACCGTCACCCCCTCGCCGAAGAACTGCGAGCCGTCCTTCCGCT
The DNA here is from genome assembly GCA_036405095.1 of Gemmata sp. GTDB lineage: Bacteria > Planctomycetota > Planctomycetia > Gemmatales > Gemmataceae > Gemmata. Next base: position 3,569 of record DASWYH010000388.1, read on the forward strand.
GGTGCCACCGCGTGTTGTCCGCCCGCCCGGCCGCGGCCGCGCGGCCCGTCTCCTCTTCCGGGATTCCGGCCGCCCGGTCCTCCGGGGTGAAGATGAGGCTCAGCGGCTGCCCCGTCGCTTCGGCACCCGACCACCCGGTGATCCGTTCGGACCCGCCCAGCCACTCGGTCACCCGGCCGTCCGGGCCGGAGATGATGACGGCGTAATCGGACGCCGCGCCGAGGAACAGTTGCAACCGCTCGTCCCGCTCGCGGACCCCCAGCTCGGCCCGCTTCCGCTCCGTCTGGTCGATCCCCTGGACGAGAATCCCGGTCACCGCGCCGCCCGCGTCCCGCAGTGGCTGGTACACGAAATCGACGTGCCGCGCCTCCAGGACGCCTCCGGCCGTTTCGAGCTTCACCTCCGCGGCCGACGCGGTGTACGGCTCGCCCGTCCGGTACACGCGGTCGAGCAAGTCGGTGTACCCCTGGCCGACGACCTCGGGCAGGGCCTCCCGCACGGGCTTGCCGACCAGCTCCCGCCCGCCGACCAGCCGCAGGTACCGGTCGTTGGCCCGCTCGAACACGTGGTCCGGCCCTCGGAGCACGCCCATGAACGACGGGGCGTGGCGGAACACCTCGGCCAGCCGCTGCTCGCTCGCCCGCAGTTCCTCCAGGGCCTCCGTGCGGGCCGTCACATCGGAGAACAGCACCCCGACCTGACCGCCGCCGACCGGGAACGCGGACACGTCGAACCACCGATTCAGGTCCGCGACCCGCTCCGTCCGCCGGACCGATTCGCCCGTGGCGGCCACCCGCCCGTACGCCTCGACCCAGTGGGACTCGTGGCCGGGCATGAGCTCCCGCGCGGTCCGGCCGACCACGTCCCGGAGCCCGGTGTGGTGCTCCAGGGCCGGGTTGGCGAGACGGTAGCGGTAGTCCGTCGCTTTCCCGCCCTCGTCGAAGATCGGCTCGACGACGCAGTACCCCTCGTCCATCGCCTCGAACAGCGTGCGGAACCGCTCCTCGCTCGCCCGCAGCGTGCGCGCCACCCGCGCCCGCTCCAGCGCCTCCCAGCACCGCCCGGCGACGGTGGCCACGAGGTCGGCCTCGTCCGGGGTCCACTCGCGCGGCACCTGCTGGTGGACCGCCATGGCCGCGGTAAACGTGTCCGCCTTGTGGAGCGGGACGCAGACCACCGCGCGGATGTTCGTGGCCCGGTACGCGGCCCGGTCCCCGATGTGCGGATCGGTGTCGGTGTCGGTGACGACGTGCGGCTCGTTCGCCCGCATCCGGCGGAGGTGCTCGGCCCCGAACGCGGCGACCTCCCACCGCCCGACGATGCTCGGGGCGCCGCGCGCGTAATCCCCGGTGATGACGTAGACCGCCTCGTCCTCGACCTCGGCGTAGGCGCAGCGATCGGCCCCGAGGTGCTCGGCCAGCAGCCGCGCGGAGGCGGCCATGATCTCGGCCGGGTCGGCGAGCGGCCGGGTGGCGGTCTCCAGGTCCAGCAGGAAGCGGTTCCGGGCGTCGCTCGCCCGCAGGCCCGCCTCCGCCCGCCGCTGCTCGGTGACGTCCAGGGTCACCCCGTCGAAGCGTTGAGGGACCCCGGCTTCGTTGCAGAAGGTGCGGCCGATGGCCCGGACCCACCGCTCCGCCCCGGTCGCCGGGTTCACGGTCCGGTACAGGGTGTCGTACCCGGCCCGGTCGGCCACCGACCGGTCGATGGCGGCGCGGGTCGGGCCGCGGTCGTCCGGGTGGATGCGGTCGTAGAACGTGCCGATGGTGACGGGCGCGCCCGGCGGCAGCCAGAAGTGCTCCTTCACCCGCTCGTCCCACTGGAGCACGTCGAACGGCAGGTCGCAGTACCAGAACCCGACCCCGGTGGCCTCGCGGACGAACCCGGCCCGCTCCCGCTCGGCCCGCAGCGCCTCCTCTGCCTTCCTCCGCTCGCCGATGTCCCGGAACACCAGCACCGCGCCCCCGACCCGTCCGGTGCCGTCGCGGATCGGGGCGGCGCTGTCGTCGATCGGCCGCTCGGTGCCGTCCCTCGCGATGAGCACGGTGTGGTTGGCCTGGCCGACGGTCACCCCGTCGCGGAGGGCCCGGAGGGCCGGGTTCTCGACCGCGCGGCGGGTCGACTCATCGACGATGTGGAACACCCGCGCGAGGGGTTGCCCGGCGGCGTCCGCTTGGTCCCAGCCCGTGAGCGCCTCGGCCACCGGGTTCAGGAAGGAGACGTTCCCGGCCGCGTCGGTCGAAATGACCGCGTCGCCGATGCTCGCCAGCGTGGTCCGGAGCCACTCTCGCTCCCCGCTCACGGCTGCGGCCGCGGCCCCACGGGCCCGCGCGCTCCGGACGTACAGCCATACGAACATGGCGACCGCCAGCAGCCCAAACACGGCCGCTGCGGTTCCGAACACGAACGCGTTGGTGTACGCGCGGTCGTTCGCCCGGTTCCGCTCCGCCAGCAGCGCGCGCTCCGCTCCCTCGGCTTCTGCGAGGAGCTGCTCGGCTTCGTCCAGTCGCTGGCGGCTCGCGCCCCCGGCCACGATGCGGGCCGCCGCCTCCAGCCCGTCCCGGCGGCGGGTCTCGACGGTCGCGTCGAGCTGGCGGGTGGCGCGGTCCAGGGCTCCGGAGGCGGCCGCGATGCGGGCCTGCCGCTCCGGGTTATCGGCGGTCAGTTCCCCGAGCCGGGCCAAACCGTCGCGGGCCTCGCGCCCGGCGCGCAGGTAGGCGGCGTGCGTCGTCTCGTCCCCGGTGAGCAGGAACGTCCGCTGCGCCGCCTCCAGGTCCGACAGGTCGGCCCGAACGGCAGCCGCCGCGGCAATCACCTCGTGCGTGTGCGCGACCCGGCCCGCGTTGTGGTGGACGTGCCGGGTGTTCCAAAGGGAGACGCCCGCGTCGGCGGCGACGAGCACGGCGAGAAGCGCAATTCCCAAGATGACGCTGCGGTCGAACTCCCTGCCCATGCCTGCCCCCGTCCCGGGTTCGCGGGCCGGGCTGAACCCCTGGCGGTAAGGCGAAACACCGGAACCAAAAAGTACGCGTGCGGCCCAGGCGAGTTGACAGCAAAACTCAGGCCACATTCCGCCCGCAACCAGTTGCCGCCCCGCGCCTTACGCGAAGGCCGGGGGGGGGCGCGCCACACCCCGGCACCGGCACGAGCCCTTCCCCGCGAGCGCCACCGTGGCGGCTCCGGTGCGGGCTTTCTCGATCCGCTCTCGCCGATCACCGGCGCGGGCTTTGAGCGTGCCGTCGTCCGCCCGCCCCGGAGGGACGGTCTTGAGGGCGCGCCAGAGCGCCGCCTGGGGCGGGACCATCACCCGACTGACGTATGAGGCCACAACCGGCGATCGCTCCGCTCGCTTGGCCGGTTAGCGTTTCAGACCGGCGGCTTCGGCGGCCGCTCGCCGTGGGTCCGCAGGTACGCTTCCTTCAGATCCTGGTTGTACTCCGCCATGTTCTGCCCGGTCTCGGTCCAGAAGAATTCGGCTTCGGGCAGGTAGTCGTTGCACCCGCAGCAGAACGAACCGCCGCCGTAGAGGAACGGGTTCACCAGGTAGCTGCGGATGATCTCTTCGGGCATCTTCGTTGCGACCCCGCACTTCGGGTGGACGTACACCTGCGGAGTGCCGCTCAGCGAGCCTTTGTACCGCCCGGTCGGGTGAACGGTGACGTGGTCCTTCATCTGCCCGTCGGGAAGCGGTGCGGTGTGTTTCGCCCGGTGCCCGGCGTAGAAAAACTTCAGCACCTGCTTGTGGCAGAACGGGCAATTCACGAGCAGCATCGTGGGCTCCGGGGGTTGGCTCCTGGTGGAGCGCTGTTCTACCCGCTCCGCGTTGCCATAGCAATCAGGCGTGCCAGCTAGCGCTGCGTCTGCTCCAGTTCGTCAGCCGCTTGCAACTCGCGGCGATGCGCCGCGCGGCCCGCATCCGACAGCGGGACGGATCGCAACTCGCCCCGGACGGCTGCCAGCTTCTCCGTTTCCCCCGAGGCGACCGCCAAATCGGCACGCGCGGCCCGGGCGCAGTCCAGCGGTGGGGCGCCCGAATACCGGGCGAGCGCGACATCGAGAACCTTCGCCGCCTCGTCGTCATTCTTCGAGTCCCGCAGCCGGGCCGCGGTGGCGGTGGCCTTGGGCAGGCCCGTGAGCTTCTGGTCCGTCCCCTCCGATATGGACCATTTATGCCGCGAGGAGGTTCGGGGCCATCCGACATAGCGGTGTGATGACGCAGAGGGGCGAGACGGGTAGCCTGACACCTGCCGATGAAACGCTTTCGGGGACCGGAGATGCACTCGTCCGTTCGCTCTTACGTCCAGAAGCGCGTGCCGGGAATCGCGGACAAGGTGCTGGCACAGGTGCGGCCGTGCGTCAGCGCCGACAGCAAGAAGCAACCCGACGACGCCATCCCGCCCGGTCGTTCCAAGCTCGGCGGCGCTCCGGATGTGCCCGAAGGATTCGAGTGGCCCGTCCACGGGGACGTGCCGTGCTGGTTCATCGCCCAGATGAATCTCGGGGAGGCCGGCCGCACATGGGACTTCGGCTTACGCCTCCCGCGAACGGGGCTCTTGTCGTTCTTCTACCACGATGACGGCGGGCCGCCGGGACCCGGTTCGCGGGTCTTTTACTTCCCGCAAAGGGGGCTGAAGCGGATCGGCGCCGTTGTGGACGAGCGTTACAAAGGCATTCACGACAGCCACCTCTACCCCCGCGTTCTCACGCTGAGCGAGGGGTACTGCATCCCGCATGACCTCTCGCAGTACAACTTCACCCGCGTGGAACGGGCGGCGGCAGAAGGTTCGAAAGACGAACGCGCGGCCGCGGTGATCGGCAGCGGCGGGTACGAGGGCTTCGACCACTTCCGCGAGATGTTCAACGACCGCTTCGCCCCTCACAGGCACCGCTTCTTCGGCCTGCCGCTCTACCAGACCGCCCCGCGGGGGCTCCAAGTGCTTGCGACCATCGGGCAGATGAACGATCGGCTGAACTTCTACGCGCCGCCTGCGGAGGCCGAGGCGCTAGATTTCAGCGGGCTGCGGGTCACTTACGAATGCACCTGACGGATCAGCCCACGAGTCGCTTGAGGAAGGCGATCTGCCCGGCGTGGTAGGCAAAATGCTGGGCGGTGCCGTGGAGCATGACCGCAACGGGGTAATCCTTGCCAGCGACGGTTTCGTCCAGGCGGGCCGGGGTGAGTGCCTTCAAGAAGTCCCGCAGCAGGTCGACTTGCTCGCCGAGTTCTTTTATCGCGGTTTCCCAGGCCGCCGGGCTCGGATCGGTCACAGGCGGGAAGTTCCCCTGATCCGGTTCGAGGAGGGCTTCCTTTCGGTCGATACGCAGGCGGACGACTTCTACCCAGACGGCGAGGTGGTTCACCAGGCCCCAGATGGTGTGGGTGAGTTGCGGGTGCTTTTTGGCGGCGGTTTCGGCGGTGATCCCGTTTAGCACTTCCTTCAGTGGCGGTCCGTGCCAGCAGTCCCCGTCCCATGCGCGCTGCAATTCGTCACGAAACTGCTCGGTTTCGTTGTTTGTCACCGCCACTCCCTTCAGAAACGGAACCCGGCGTTGTGAGAAGGATAGCGGCGCTCCTGAGTGGGAGCTACATCGGTTGTGACTTTGCCGTGTCGGGGGGGCGGACGATGGAGCCGTTCGCCACGGCGGACCACCGGGTCGGCCCCGGGTCCGGTATCGGCAACGGATTCAGTGGTCTGGAACGACGTGGGTTCGGGGATCACATTCCCGGTCGCGCTGCTCAGCCCGCTGGCCGGTTGGGTTCCCCCGTTGCCGTTGACGACACGGGCCGGTGCGTTGCCTGTAATGGTGGTGCCGGTGAGCCCCGGGCGAGCCGGGAACTTGGGGGGGTGTTAGGTCTTCGAGCCCCCAACCGCGGGCCGCACTGAACGAGGGGAGGGTGGGTACGAACTCGGCCCCCCTGGCTCCCGGACGGGACCGGGGGGCGGCCGGTCTCGGTGGGCTACGGAGTTGGTATCAAGGATGTTGATTGTTTTGCATGAAGAAATGGGTGAATGGTTGCTCTTCTCCCGTCAGGGCCGGGTGGAAGCACAAACCGTTGGGGAGCGGGTTCCGATGGGCGCCTTGTGGGCAACGGCATCGAAACGGCTGCGGTGACGCGACCGGCCACCGAAATTGGGCGGCCGGTCGCGTCACCGCGACCGCGGCGGTCACGGGCCATACGCGCCCGCCGGAGAGCCGAACCCGAACCCGAAGTAGAACCGTGGTTGTTGGAAGTACGAGCCGTCGCCGGCCACCACGGCGAAGTCTTGGGTGACGAAGTCGCGGTTCGAGCCGAAGAAGGTCGAGTCGTCGTCCGACGGGTCGTAATTGCCGAACAGGTTCCCGACGACCATGTTCACCACCCGCGAGTAGGTTGCCGGGTAGGGAACGGCGTCCAGTAGGGCCTGACCGGACCCGTTGAAGACGCGCACGGTCGATGACGCGCCGGCGTTCGTTGGGAGGATCTGGCCGACGTAGATTTCGGCCCCGCGGTTCCCGTCGGTGCTCCCGGCCGCGACCGTGACGCCCTGCGCGGTGGCCGGATCGAACGCAAGGAACGAGAGCCGTTCGGTGATGGCCCCGGTCCACACCTCGAACGCTTTCACGTGTGCGCCACCGGACGCGGACCCGACGATGATTTCGTCGTACGCGTTCGTATCCACACCGGTGAAGTTGTAGTTCGCGTTCCGGGTAGTGTTGATGCTCCCGGCCGCCACGGACACCCCGCCCCGGTAGCCCAGGTCGAACGCCAAGAAGCTGCGGAGCACGGTCCCGGCCGCGTTGGTCACGACCACGTGGGGGGCGCCGCCGCTCGCGGCCCCGATGATGATCTCTTGTTTGAAGTTCTGGCTCACCGTGCCGCCCGCGAACCCGCCCCCGCCGATCCCGCCGAGCACGTTCCCGACCGCGATGTTGACCCCGCCTTGGAACGCCGGGTCGAACGCCAGGAAGCTGCCCAGCAGGGCGCCGGTGTTGTCGAACACCTTGACGTGCGGCGGGCCGTTCCCCGCGACCGCCGCGATGATCTCCGCCGCGCCGTCGCCGGTCACGTCCCCGACCGCCACGTTGATGCCCCCCTGGAACCCGGGGAACGGGTCGATGGTGAGGGCCGGCACGCTCTGGCCATTGGTCTGCCCGTTGAGCCGCCACACCCGGACCGTGCCTTCGGTCCCCGGGCCGGTCCCGGTCACGTACTCGTTCTGAACGCGCCCGCCCCCGGTGGACGGGTCCGGGAGAACGTTTCCGGCGGCCAAGCTCAGACCGCCCGCGGGCACGTTGACGGTGTTGATCCCGATCACGTTTCCCGGGCGCGACAGGAACGTCGGTGTCGTTCGGTCTTCGAGGTTCTCGACCGAGAGCCTCGCGGAACGGGCGCCGGGCGGTCGAGACAGGTTCGACATCTCTGCTCTCCGTGTTAAGGACGGTCGGTTCGGGAAGGCGTTCGAATGCACGCGATTCGTCACGTTTAAAGTACCCACCCGGCTCTCACTCACAACTGGGATTCAGTGAGAGCACGCGAACTTTCGGCCCGCGGCGCGTTAGAAACGTGCCGCTCCGCCCCTTATGCAAAAGGTCACGTTCGTATCGACCGTTTTCGGTGAGCGGTTCAAAATATCGGCTCCGGCTCGTGGTGAAACGTCACCACCGCGGCCCCTGAGATTCCGGTTGTGTGGGGGGTGACGGAGAATGCAGGTTGAAGTGCGAACGGCTTGAAAATCCACTTCGCCCCGTTCACCCGCCACCTCCGCATAACCGAGAATTCCACGGCCCCGCTTTATCGCAAACGGCTCTGGAACTCGCTCTCGTGCGGCTGTAAACTCCATCTCAAATGGATTACGGCCCCCTGAATGTGTTCTTCGATCCTTTATACTAGGTGCCCAGTATGGCTTTTTCGCGCGCCGGTCGGGTGTCCCTTGGCGTGGAACACCTTGAGGACCGAACCACCCCGACCGTGATCGGGTCCGGCCCGCCGACCATGCAGGTCGGCTCCGACCTGTTTGCCGCCGATCGCGTGACGGTTCTGATGAACCCGGGGGTGAGTGGGAGCGGGTTGGGGGCCGCGCCATTCGCCCAGAGCGTCAAGCACGTGGGGTTCGGGATCTACAGCGTGCGGGTGGCGCCGGGCACGGACCTGAACGCGGCGATTGCGTACTTCGGTACCCAGCCCGGGGTCGAAACCGCCGAACTGGATCCGATCGTGCAGTTGGAACGGAAACCCAACGACCCGTCCTACAACCAGCCCTCCTTCTACGGCCCGTCCCAGATCGGGGCCGAAGCCGTGTGGAACTCGTTCACCGGGAACCCCGGTTTCGTGGTAGGGGTGATCGACAGCGGCATCGATTACACCCACCCGGACCTCGCAGCGAACATCTGGACCAACCCGAACGAGATTCCGGGTAACGGGGTCGACGACGACGGCAACGGGTACATCGACGACATCCACGGGTGGGACTTCGCGAACGACGACAACGACCCGATGGACGTGGACGGCCACGGGACCCACGTGGCCGGCACGATCGGCGCGATCGGGAACAACGGCGTCGGTGTCGCCGGGATCAACTGGAACGTCAAGCTCATGGCCCTCGACTACCTCGGGCCGGGGGCCAACTCCGGGGTCCTGTCTACGGGGATCGAGGCGCTCAACTACTCGATCATGATGGGCGTCAAACTCACGAACAACAGCTACGGCGGCACCTCGCACACCCAGGCCCGCGCCCGCGCGCTGGCCGGGGCGCAGGCCGCCGGGCAGATATTCGTCGTGGCCGCCGGGAACGATGGCGAAAACAACGACGTCTTCCCGCACTACCCGACGAACTACTCGCGGAACTATGACAACGTCATCGCCGTCGCGGCGACCGACAGCAACGACCAACTCGCCGACTTCTCGGACTACGGGTTCGGAACGGTGACCCTCGCCGCGCCGGGCGTGCAGATCCTGAGCACCGTGCCCCTGGTGGCCGATACGGCGGACGGGATCGTGGACGGGTACGATACCTACGACGGCACCTCAATGGCGACCCCCCATGTGACCGGGGCCATCGCGCTGTACTGGGGGGCCAATCCGACCCTCACGTACCAACAGGTCGTTAACAAACTCAAGAGTTCGGTGGACGTGCTCCCGCAACTGAACGGGTTCGTATCCACCGGGGGCCGGCTGAACGTGGCAAAGATGTTCAACGCCCCGACCGTGCCCCCGATCACGGTCGGGGCGCCGGTCGGGACCGAACTGGTTCGGGTGCTCGGCACCGGCGGCACCTCGGTCATGACCATCGACCCGTACCCCGGGTTCCTCGGTGGGGTCGAATCGGCCGTCGGTGACGTGAACAATGACGGCACGCCCGATATGGTCACCGCCGCGACCCTGGGCGGACACGTCAAGGTGTTCGACGGCGCAACCGGCGCCCTGGTGAACAGCTTTTTGGGGTTCCAGGGCTACCAGGGGCCAATCAACCTCGCGGTTGGCGACTTGAACAATGACGGGTTCGCGGACCTCGTCGTCGCGGCAAACCTGAACGGTCACATCAAGGTGTTCGACGGGAAGACCGGCGCCCTGACCTTCAGTTCGCTTGTGTACCAGGGGTACCGAGGGGCGATCTCGGTGGCCGTGGCCGACCGCGACGGCGACGGTCGGCTCGACCTACTAACCGCGGCCGATGGCGGGGCCGGGGTTCACGTTAAAACGTTCCAGAACGGGGCGGGAGGGGCGCTGATCGAATCGTTCCTGGCCACCGGCGCCGGATCGTGGCGCGGGTTCAGCATGGCCGCGGCCGATCTGGACCTTGACGGCGTCCCCGAACTTCTCATCTCGCAAGGGCCGCGGGTACGGGTGATTGACGGCAAGACGCGGGCGATTAAAGCCGATTTCATCGCGTTCGATCCGCTGTCGAACGACCCGGCGAAACTCCAGGCCGCGCGCTACACCGGTGACCCCAGCCCGGAGGTGGTGCTGGTGCGCGAGACGGCGGGGCAACCTGCGCAGGTAAGGGTGTACGACGGGCGCGATTTCTCTCTCACGGATGCGTTTGTTGCAGGCACCCGATAGTAATCTCATGCGAGCGAGTTCGGCCGGACCGGCAGTAAATGCCGATCTGCGTACTGACCGGCCCGCCGTCCGGCAACGGAACTGGTACCCCCCGGTTCCCGGGCGCCCACGCGGCCGTTCGGGCGCCGCGCCACCATGCAAAGTTGGGCGCGTGTCATCGGCCCCCGGCGCGCGCCGACTTACATGCACGCGCCGGGGGCCGATGACACGATACCGGACCAGCCCGCAGAACCTCTGATATCGCGCCGGAACGGTGGCGCCGAACACGTCGTCGCCGGCTTTGGCGCCCATTCTTGCTGTTGTCGTGCATTAGAAAGTCGGTCCGATCTTTCTCCTGCTTTTTTATCGCACTTGCGAATACACGTCTCCGGCGCGACGGTTTGTAACTTGAGCGTGACCGTTGTGGCGCCCGTCACCTCGGCGGTAACCGGGACCGAGGCACTGGACCGCGGGACCGGTGGCTCGTAGCCCACGTCGCCGATCGTTACGGGCTTCGGGTTTGGTGCGGGCGTACGGC
>DASWYH010000389.1:0-6093 GCA_036405095.1 Gemmata sp.
GTGGCGATACTGAACCGTTGACACCGTTTGGTTAAACAGCGTCACAGTGATTGCCGTATCAATCAGACCAGTCTTCTGGTGAAAGGTCGCCAGGCGGGGGCTTCCGAGCCCCCCGAATATGATAAAGGACGGGCGGCCGAACCGCATCTCAACTTGGTCGTATGTCATCCCGATTATCGGTTCACCAACCGGGATGCCTTCGATGGGGCCGGCGCTCGCGATCAGGTTCGAGGCCGCAACCACCAGGGACATGAACATGAGTTGGCCCTCAATCATTCGGGGTCACGAAGTCAGGCAGCCTAAGCGGTTCGTCGGGGCCGGTCAAGGGTGCTGTGCCCCGGCCCTCGTTTCAGAAATTACGAGAACGTGTCCTCCCTGGGCTCCGCGGGTCACCCGACCAGCGCGGCGACGGGGGCGGCACTCCGGAGCACCCCGGCCGCCGGCGCCGAAACGGACCCGATGTCGGCGAGCCAGCCCCTCACCCGCTCCCCGTCCGGGTCCGGCTTCGCGCACTCCCCCTCGATCAACCCCACCGCCGCTTCGGCCCGCTCTCGGGCGTCGGGCGCCCCCGGCGTCAGCGCCAACAGCGCACGAGCGGCCGTCAGCACCGCGCCCCACTCTTCGCTATTGAGGCGTGCCTGCTGATTCCCCGTCCGCTCGATCGACTGCGCACGCACCCGCGCCCTGGGGCCGATTGCAGCGCCGACAATGTCCCCGCCGGCCCCCACGTCGGTCACGCTCATATCGACCTCGGGGGGAAGCGCGTACACGGGGGCGCTCCCGTAATACACGCCCACGTTCCCGACGATCACGGTGACCGGCCCGTGCCGGGTTCGCACCGTCCCCCCGGTGTCCCACTCACCGGGACCGGCCCCGGCGCCCGGGACCCGCACCCCGACCGGTTCCGGTCCCACGCCGTCGAGCAGCTCCCGGACATTGAAAACCACATCCCTTTGAGTGTGCGGCACATCGGGGATGCGCCTTCGCTCACACGCTTCCAGGAATTCGTAACTGAACACGGCGTCCGGGGCGCCGGGAACGGGTACGGGCACCTGAGCGAAGACATCCTTCCCCGGGGCCAGGTTGTTGAGCGTGTGAACCGCCGTGAAGTGCTCGCGGACCGTTGCCAGGGCGGCCCGGCGCTGCCCCACGGGTCCGCGCACCAGTACCGAGAGCACGCGCCGGTGCGGCTCCATCTTGACCAGCACCGTGCACCCCTGAACGCTCAGCACGACCCCGTGGAGCCATGCCACCCGCGGGCGCGTGAGGTGCTGGTGCATGAGCACCACGAACCGCGGCAACAGGCCCCGCGAGGGCGTGTCTTGATACGCATATTGGAACATCACATCCGCCGGCCCCCACCCCGGAAGCGGCGGCTCCTCCACGGAGAACTGGTTGGGCACCAGATACCGGTCGGTCCCCTGGATGCGGAAGCTGAGCCCGAACCGCTCCATCATCTCGGCGATGAACGGCCACCGCCCCGGCGGGTACTTCTTCTCGGGCAGCCCGGTGAGCAGCGGGCCGAGTTTGGCGGTCGCGAACTCGCCCCCGGATTTAATCACCTCCGCGTGCGTGAGGACGCGGTACACGGCGGTGGTGAGCCAGTTCGGGTCGAGCAGTGTGGTGTCGTCGTACTTCACCACCACCCCGATCCGGTGGAGCAGGTCCAGCAGGTTCTCTTGCTCGCGCGGGTCCGTGACCTGTTCGGCGGCGCACTTCTGCCGGTACGTGTCGGTGTTCAGGATGGACGACCGGCGGGCCGTCACGGCGAGTTGCTCCTTGATGTTGAAGTAGCTGAGCGGGAACTGGTCCCGGACGTGCGGCAGCTCGGCGCGGATCACCTCGACAATGGCGCACCGCAGTTCCGGGATGCCGACCCCCCCGCCGGGGAACTGTTGGGGGTCGCGGCAGGAGGTGCGCACGAACCGCTTGATGGCTGGGAACTCGCGCCGCAGGCGGCTCTCGTCGATCTGGAGCTCTTGGGGCGGTTCGGTCTTGTTGATGACCACGATAACCGGCACCTCCTCAACGGTGCGGGTGCGGATCGAGCGCAGCCATGAAATAAGATTCGCCTCCTGTTCGGTTTCGTTCTCCTTGCGGGCCGAGAGAACGATGAGGTACAGCGAGCGCGCGGTGAGGAAGAACTGGTGCGTCTCGTACAGCACCTGTTGCCCGCCGAAGTCCCACACGTTGAGCCGCAGCGGCGTATCCCCGGCGGCGTCCGGGGTCACGTCCCAGCGGGTCACGTCCACCCCCTCGATGATCGCCACCCCGGGCGTCTTGCTCGTGCTCGAACACGGCTTATCGTGCGCCAGGAAGTTGACGAGCGACGTTTTGCCGACGTCCTCATTCCCAACCAGGATCAGCTTCGCCTCGTTGAGGGTGCGCATCTCTTCGACAGTGCTGCGGAACAAGTAATCGAGAATCGCCCGTGGGTTCGCGGGCTTACTTCTCAGCTCCGCGGGGAGTTCGAGACCGGGAACGTTCTGCACATCGAGCCAGCGCAACCGGGGCAGCTCGCGCAGCGCCTTGGGGAGCGCGGTCAGGCCCGTTCCGCCGAGCACCAGTTCTTCGAGGTGGTGCAAGCGCCCGACACTTTCGGGCAGCACCGTTATCTGGGTGCAGTACGTGAAGTCGAGTGTGCGGAGGTTGGTGAGGTTGTCCGCGAGGACCTGTACGCCCGCATTCGTGACTTGCGTACAGTACGCGAGGCTGAGCGCGCGAAGGTTCAAAAGGTTGGTGGCCAGCGCCTTTGCCCCCGGGTCCAGCACCCGGATGTAGCCCAGGTCGAGCGTGTGAAGGCGGGTGAGGTTGGCGAGGGCCTGCACCCCCGCATCCGTCACCTGCGTGCAATAGCGGAGCCGGAGAGCGCGGAGGTTGGTGAGGTTAACGGCCAGCGCCTTCACGCCCGCGTCTGTAATCATACTACAGTAATTCAGATTCAATTCATTTATACTTCCAAGTGAATTTGATATTTTATCAACCCCGACGTTAGTCACCTGTTTACAGCCGGTAAGGTCGAGCGTGTGCAGGCAGGTGAGGTTGGCGGCCAGAGCCCCCACCCCGACGTCCGTCACCTGGGTGCAGTAGCTCAGGTCGAGGACCTGAAGGTTGGTAAAGTTGGCGGCGAGCGTTTGGATCCCCGCATCGGAAAGTGCAGGCGAATTGGAGAGGTCCAAACGCACCAACCCCGGGAGGCCCGCGGCAAGCACTCCGACCCCTGCCGCGTTCCAATCGGTATCACGGCTGCCGGAAACACGAAGCCCCTTCACCGCGGCGACTTCGCTGGAAGCGGCGAGCGCGGCAAGATCGGCATCGGAGAGGCCGCGCGGCAGTTCGAGGAGCGCATCGGGGTGCTTCCGGAAGGCCGCGAGAATGGCTTCGACTTGAGCGGAGGGCATGACAGGCTCGCGAGGGCAAGGATTATCCATTCGGAGTTACGTAGTTGGGTGCGCCGCGCGGTGTCGTGGTCCGCGCACCGCCTTCGCCGCACAGGGCCGACACGAGCACACCAACTGCCTAACTCCTACCCACGACGCCAGGGCACACGGTATGCGCCCTGCGCGCCCCAACACCGGCGCGGATCACCCGAACAGCGCGGCGATGGCCCCGGCGTCGCGGAGTATCTTGCTGGCCGTCGCCGAAACGGCATCGATGGTCCCGAGCCAGCCCTTCACGAGGTCCGGGTCCGGCTCCGGGTCCTTCAGCTCCTTCTCGATCTTCCCCACCATCTCTTCGGCCTCGGCCCGCTTCTTCGGCTTCAAATCCTCCCTCGCCAACTGTACCAGTGCGGCCTTCAGCACCGCCGCCAGTACGTCCGCGCGCGAGGCCGATTCCGGCAACTGTTGGCGCACGTTGCTGATGATCTTCTCCGCGGTGACCTGGGCACCGGCCCCGATCGCCGCCCCGGTAATGTTCCTGCCGCCCGTGTTCACGGTGGTGTTGTCGCCCATGCGGATCTTCTGCTGCGGGTTATTGAACTGCCCGCTTCCAACCGATCCGACCGAACCGTGAATGTGAATGTCCCCGCCGAATCGCCAATCCGAACCACCGAACTCGTCCCGTGTCCCTCGCGCGGCGGGTTCGCGCCCCACACCGGCTAACAACTCCTTCACCAGGAAAGGCGTGTCGTGCCCCTTGTACCAGCGTTTCTCCACCCCGTTCCGCTCGTCAGTTTCGAGTTCCTCGAAATCGAACGCGGCTTCGGGCTGGCCGGGCACACGCACTGGCACCTGGGGCGTGAAATCCGTTGCCGTCTCGAAGCGGTTCAGCCCGTGAACGAACGCGAAGTACTCGCGCACCACGGCGAGCGCGTCCCGGCGCTTGTTCTTCGGCCCGCGCACCGAGATGTCGGCCCGGCGCTCCAGGCGGTTCATCCGGATCAGCACATCGCACCCCTGAATGTGAAGCACCACCCCCAACAACCACGCCACCCGTGGTTCCGTGAGGTGCTGGTGGGCCTGCACGATGAGCCGGGGCAGCAGCCCGCGGGGGGGCGTGTGCCGGTACGAGTACCGGAACCGGAGCGCGTCGGTATCGTCCCAGGGCGGCTGCGGATCGACTTCCGGCAACTGGTTCGGGAGCAGGTAGCGGTCCGGTTGGTTGGGCAACTCGAAGCACAGCCCGAACCGCTTCATCATCTCGACGATGAACGGCCAGCGCTCGCGCGGGTAATCCGCCGCCGGGAGCCCGGCGAGCAGCGCGCCCAGGTCGCCGCGTGAGAACTCACCCTCTGCCTTGGTCACGTCGTCGTGCGTGAGAACAGAATAGACGGCGGTGGTGAGCCAGTTGGGATCGAGGAGCGTGGTTTCGTTGTACTTCACCACCAGCCCGATGCAGTCGAACAGGTCCAGCAGGTTGTCTTGCTCGCGCTCCTCGGTGACCTTTTGCGTGGCGCACGTCTTGCGGTAACTCTTCGTATCCAGGATGAACGAGGAACGCGCGACCCGGGCCACCTTCTCCTTGATGGTGAAATAACTCAGCGGCAGCTCGTCCTTGACGTGCGGCAGATCGGCGCGGATCACCTCAACGATCGTTTTGCGTAACTCGTCGATTCCCTTGCCGCCGTGTTTGTCCTCCTTGGGGTCGCTGCACGAGGTGCGAATAAACCCGCGGATGTTGGGGAACTCGCGGATCAGCTTGGCTTCGTCCAGGCGCAGTTCGTGCGGCGGTTCGCTCTTGTTGATGACCACGAGGACCGGAACCGGCTTGACGGTGCAGGTACGGATGGAGCGGAGCCACGTGTGCAGGTTGGCTTCCTGCTCGTTCACGTTCTCGCGCCGCGCTTCGAGCACGACCATGTACAGCGAGCGCGCGGTGAGGAAGAACTGGTGCGTCTCGTACAGCACCTGTTGCCCGCCGAAGTCCCACACGTTGAGCTTCAGTGGCGTATCCCCGGCGGCGGCCTTGTGAACCTTCCAGCGCTTCACATCGACCAGGGCATCGGGGGCATTCGGTGCCCAGCCGGCCGTTTCGACCTCGGGTTCGATCGCCACGCCGGGTGTTTTGGCGCTATCCCGGCGCGGCTTCTTGTGAACGAGGAAGTTGACGAGCGACGTTTTGCCGACGGCCTCGTTGCCTACGAGGATGAGTTTGGCCTCGTTGAGGGTGCGCTTGCCCTCGCTCGTGGTGCGGAACAAGTAATCGAGAATGGCCCGCGGGTTTTCCGGGTTGCGGATCAGCTCCTCGGGGAGTCTGAGACCGGGAATGTTCCGTACGTTAAGCCAGCGCAACCGGGGCAACTCGCTCAGAGCCCTGGGAAGGGCAGTCAAGCACGTTCCACCGAGGTACAGGTTCTCCAGAGCGCGAAGCTGCCCGAAGCTATCGGGCAGCGCCTTCACCTTGTTGCAGTTCATGAGGTTGAGTGTGGTGAGGTTGGTGAGCCGCTCGGCCACCGCACTCACACCCGCGTCCGTCACCTGCCTGCAGTAGCTGAGGTTGAGTGTGGTGAGGTGGGTGAGCCGCTCGGCCACCGCACTCACACCCGCGTCCGTCACCTGCATGCAGTTCCAGAGGTCGAGTGTGGTAAGGTTGAGCCCCTCGGCCACCGCCTTGACACCCGCGTCCGTCACCCTCGTGCACCAACCGAGGTGG
>DASWYH010000390.1:0-2329 GCA_036405095.1 Gemmata sp.
CCCCGGCGGGTTGGTATCGAACACGTCGCGGTAGTGCGTCCCGCCGGATGCAACGTTCCGCGCCGCTACGGTGTAGAGGGTCGTATCGCACCAGAGCGGCATCTGGAGCAGGAGCGGCAACCCGGCGACGAGTAGCGCGCCCGTAGCGAACCAGCCGAGCGCAGCCGACGGTGACCGTTGCAAACCGGGTAGAGGAGTCATCATACCCGAGTGTAATACCAAATCGTGATGAAGAGCTTCGTATCGCCCCAGCTCCCCGGTGCGCATTCGCGACCCGTGGCTGTGAGATGCGGCCCCAAACGGGGCCGTGAATCGGCGCGACTGTGAGTGACAATGGGTTGTCACTCACGGACCCTCCGGAAACCAAGCGTTCGGGGTACTCATAATCCCCTTAAACGCCTTGGAAGCTCTGGCCCCAGGTCCTACCCGTGAGCCGGCCAGCTCGCCATTTCAGAGTATACCCAGCGACGCATGGCCCCCGCAGGCACCGGGCCCGTGCCGCGTTCATGGGCACGCGAGCGCTCGGCGGCGCATTTGTAACGAGCCACGACCGCGCGAGGCGCGGAAGATGTGGGTTCGTGTGCCAGGGGCCGACTCACTGCTCGATTACCTTCGCCCGACCCCGAACGGTGCCTTTATCGACCACCAGCGGCGGGTCTGTCGCCGCCGCCTTCTTGTAGGTTACCGTTGCGCCCTCCTCCAATGTGGTGAGTTTGAGCGACCCGCCCGCCGTGAGTGTGGTACGCAATTTCGCGGTGCCGAACATCTGGCCCGCGACCTCGACGCGCTTCGCCGTTACGGTGGCGACCGCGCTCCCGGTCAAGCGGCCCGAACGCGCGAGGAGCACCACTTCGCCACCCGGGGCCGTTACGGTCAACTTCGCTGTGCCGCCGATGTAACCGCCGAGTGTGACCTTCCCGTTCGGGGCGTGGAGCGCCACAACCGCTTCGTTGTTCAGGTCGCCGGTGATCGTGATCTCTTCCGCTTCGAGCCCGCTCGCGTCGATCGACCCTTTCCCGTTCACCGAACCGATGCGCAACCCGCGCACGCGCCCCGTGAGCACGACGTGATCGCGGCCGTCGAGGTCCGCCAGGGCGGCGGTGTCGTCGGCGCGATCGAAGTGCCGGTGCGGCGCGATCCGGGGATCGACCTTCATCACGACGCCGATCGGCCGCGGAGCGTCCTTGTTCGGTCCGGGTGCCGGCGTTTCGTTCTCATTCGGCGGCGCGGCCGGCGGTTGGGGGGCTTTTGGTTCGGGGGCGGGTGTTGGTGCTGGCTCGGGGGCCGGTTGCGCGGACGCGACTTCGGGCGCCCGTTCGAGCGGTTGGGGGTTGGTGAACCCGAAGGTGAAATAGCCCGCGGTGGCGGTGCCCGCGACCAGCACACTCAACAGGGCGAGGAGCGGAACCCGTGAGCGCCCGGTTCCGGTGCCGAGGACGAGCGGCCCGTCGATGGGGAACCCGCACGCCGGGCAATGTCCCTCGTCGAGCGCGGTCTCGGGCATCGGTTGGCGGCACTTCGGGCACGTGAGCGTGGTCATGAGGTCGGCACTCGCGCGCGGCGGGCGATCACCCCTGATGATAGGGGCGTGTGTGCCCGGCGCGCACACGGATGCCGGTAAGTTATTACGGCCTCTTCACGAGGCGCCCGAGTGCCTCTTTGGCTTCTTCGCCCGGGCGCCCGCTCTCCGCCGCGAGGTCGCGCAGCACGGCGGTTGCTCGTGGCGTCCCGATCTGCTCCAGCGCCTGCACCGCCCGTACCAAGCGGAGCGCGTCGCCGGCCAACCCGTGCGCCGGAACCCGCACGCCCTTCGTTTCCAGCCTCAGGAGCAGATCCCGCGCGCGGTCCCGCACGTCGGTGTCGTCGGCACGTGTGGCCCGACCGAGCGCGGGGAGCGAGCGGCCCCCGAGCGCGAGCAGTTCCTTCGCGGCGGCTTCGCGGATGGTGAACGACCGGGAACCGAGGTCTCCGACCCACCCGTCGATTTTTGTCTGCGTCGCGCGCAGGTCCTTGGTGCCCTGCGCGATGACTTCGGTCCCACGGTCCCCGGCGGACGTGAGGAGCCGGATCGCCGGATACCCCACCCCCGCATCCGGTGCGCCCAGTGCCGCCCACGCCGCGCTCAACTCGCTCGGTTTCGGGGGGCGTCTGTCGTGGCGGCCGGTCAGCGCCCACACGGTCACGGCCTCTTCCGCGCCCGAAGACGCCAGGTGGTGCCCGTCCGGGAAGATGCAGAGCCGCGATATGTCGCCGTACCCCGTCGAGAACGCGCGCACCAGTTCGCGGGTCGCGAGTTCCCACACCTCGACGCGCCCGGCGGCGGTGCTCG
>DASWYH010000391.1:0-1591 GCA_036405095.1 Gemmata sp.
GCACCGGGGCACTCGGCGCGGTGCCGGCATGACCCTCCCGCGCTGGCTCGGCCCCGGTGCGGTCGCGTTCCTGCTCGTGTGGCTCGCCCTGCTCGGCGCCGGGCGGTCCGCGTTCTTCCGCGACCCCGGAACGTTCTGGCACACCACCACCGGCGAACTCATCCTCAAAGATGGCTTCATCCGGTCGGACCCGTACACGTTTACCTTCGCGGGTCGATGGTGGGTTCCGCACCAGTGGCTCGGTGAAATCGGTATGGCTTACGCGCACCGGGCCGGCGGCTTCGACGCGCAACTGCTCGGGGCGGTCACGCTCATCGCCGCGGTGTTCGCGTGGCTCGCCGTGCGGCTCCTGCGCACGGGGCTCCACCCGGCGCTCGTGTGCGGGGTGGTGGGGCTCACGCTGGCCGCGGCCGGGTCGCACTTTCACGTCCGCCCGCACCTGTTCACACTCGCTGCGATGGCTGCGGTGGCGGCCCTCCTCACCGACGCCGATGTCGCGCGGCCGAAGCGGAACCGGCTGTTCTGGCTGATACCCTTGTGTGTGGTTTGGACCAACTTTCACGGTGGTGTGCTGGGAGGGATCGGGACCGTCTACATTGCGTTCGCCGGGTGGATCGTCGCGTGGCGCCTGGGGCGCCCGGCCCCGCTGAAGACCGGGCGCGACGTCGGGGCGCTCGCGCTCGTGGCGCTCGGCTGTGCCCTTTCGACGCTCGCCAGCCCCTACGGCACCGACATGATCCGAGAGTGGCGCGTCATCATGGAGGCGGGCGAACTCCGCGAGGTCATCTCCGAGCACCGGCCACTGGACGTGACCGCGCCGTATGCGTGGCCGGTCCTGGCGCTCGCGGGGCTCTACCTCTTCGTGCTCTACGGGGTGAAACGGAGCGCGCTCCGGGTGTCGTGGTTGCTGCCCCTCATTTGGCTCGCGCTCAGCTTCAACCGGTGCCGGCACGTGTCGCTGTTCGCGGTGGTGACGCTGGTGACCGTCACCGCGATGTGGAAGCACACGCGCTGGGCGCTGTGGCTCGCTGCGTACCGCGCCGACCTCTACCAGCCCGGGAGCGCGGGCGCGCGCCCGTGGTGGGCGCACCTGTGGCTCCCGGCCCTGGCGGTGGCGCTCGCTCTGGGGCTCCAGGTCGCGCGCGTGCCGGTTCCGCTCATCGGGTCCGGGTGGGCCACACACGACCCGCAAATCTGGCCGGTCGGTGTGCTCGATGCCCTCAAAGAACACGAACCGAAGCCCGGCGAACCGAACCACATTTTCAACGCCGGGTACACCGACGGCGGGTTCTTGATCTATCACACACCGGGCTATAAGGTGTTCGTCGATGACCGGTGCGAGTTGACCGGCGGCCCGTGGCTCGTCGACTTCGTGCGCAAGTCCGCGCACCCCGATGGCGCCATCGACGAGTGGCAGCAGCGGTACGGGCGGTTCGATTTCGCGCTCACACGGACCAGCACCCCGTTCGATGCTTGGTTCCGTGCCTCACCGGAGTGGCAACTGATTCAAGAGACCCCAACAGCGAGCTTCTATAAACACCGCGGTCCTTGATTGAAGGGTTAGGGGTGCTCCCGGAACCTGCGGCCCTTG
>DASWYH010000392.1:0-3427 GCA_036405095.1 Gemmata sp.
CGAGCCCCGGGTCGCGAACGCGGTTGCCCACCAGGAAGAACGCGGCCTTCACCCCGAACGCCGCGAGCCGGTCGAGCACCGCCGGGGTGTACTCCGGGTGCGGGCCGTCATCGAAAGTGAGCAGCACCGCGGCCCCGGGGCACCGCGTGCGGGCGAACGGCGCGAGCGCGACCCGCTTCGCCCAGTGCGTGCGCCGCGCGAACTTCATCCGGCCCGCCTGATGCTGTTGACCGCGCGCGCCGGACGGTCCCACGCCGCGGCCCCCCGGAACACGCCCGCGAGCGTGACCAGACCCAATCGTCCGACGACCGCCGGCGCGCGAACGAGCGCCCCGAACCGCCGCCGGGTGAGCCCGACGGCGAGAAGCGCCCGGAGGTATAGCCCCCCGAACACCGCGAGCAGCGCCGCCGCCCAGCCCACGAAGCCGCACGCCCAGCCGGCCCCGATTGAGATCGCGACGAGGCCCAGTACCAGCGGCTTGCTAGCGAGCAAACCCGCGCCGCGCCAGCGCCGGCGCTGCCGGCACAATTCCCCAACGGATGCGGGCGCTTCGCAGGTGACCTCCGCACCCGGACAGTAGCGCACCCGAACGCCCGACCGTTTCAGGCGCCCCGCGTACTCGGCGTCTTCGACCGCGCCGAACGCGGCCCACGGGACGCGCTCCAGAACCGCACTCCGAAACGCCATCCCGGTTCCACGGAGCGGCACCGAGAACCCCAGCGCGTCCCACCCGGCGGCGGTCCCGGCGTCGAACGCGGTTCCCACCGCCGCCACCAGTCCGGACGGGCCGTCGTCCGCGTTCGCGGACCGCACCGCGGCTTGCACGGCGGCGGCGCCGGTCGCGAAGGTCGCGCCGAGCGCCCGCAGGGCGCCGGGGTTCAGTTCGCAATCCGCGTCCAGAACGAGCACCACATCGGGCGCCGTTTCCAGCACGCGTGCGATCCCGAACGCGAGCGCGAAGCCCTTCCCGCGGTTCCCCGGGTCGTGGCGCACGAGGCACCGCGCGCCGGCCCGGCGGGCTACCGCCGCGGTGCGGTCGGTGCAGTTGTCGGCGACCACGCACACGCGCACGAGTTCCGGCGGGTAGTCCAGGGCCGCGAGGCTCGCGAGGGTGCGCGGGAGCGCGAGGGCTTCGTTGTGTGCGGGGATCAGAATCGTGAACGTGTGTGTCGGGGCACGGCGCGGGGGGCGCCGGCGGCGCAGGCCCGCGAGTGTGGGAACGAGGTAGCCCAGGCCCGCCAGCGTCGCGAGGACGAGGCACGCCAGGGCCGCAGCCGTCGCGACCATTGCACCCACCCGGATCGAGAACATCGGTTCACGGGCCATAGCAACGCCCCGCGCGGAACGCAAGGCGGATTCCAATAGTTCCGAGTTGCCGAGTTGCCAGTTATCAGTCGTCAGCGAGCCGAAAGGACGAAAAGTTGGCACCGGGGTTTGAAGGACGCACGGAGTGGTCTTCACTTCGTGTTGAGCACTGACCACTGACAACTTGAACCTACGGGATTCCGAAAGACCTCTCCACGAACCCCGGCCCGGGTGCTATCATTGCATTTCTATCCCGCTCTGCGCAAGGGGCGGACCACTTAACCCCGCGAGGGCGCACGAAATGGCCAAGTCGAAAGAAGCGCGCAGCACCATCAAGTTGAAGAGCGAAGCCAGCGACCACTGCTACTTCACTCAGAAGAACCGGAACAACACCAAGGAGCGGATCTCGCTCCGCAAGTTCGACCCGATCGTCCGCCGGCACGTCATGTACAAGGAAGCGAGCAAGGTGTGACGTCGGCCGGGCCGCTCAAAGCCAAAGGTGCGAAGAAACCCGAGTCCTGTGGCTCGGGTTTCTCTTTTTCCGCCCGTTCGCCCTCACCCGGCGGGCGCGTTCGGGATACCTTATATGTAACTTCTCGGATTTCGGTGTTCGAGTTTCGTGCTTTCCCCCAAAGGGGGTCGTTATGTCGTCGGACCGGGTGCTCGTGGTGATCGGCCGGACCCGCCACAAGATGGTCGTGGCCGAGCTGCAAGAGGCGGTGAAGCGCGGCGCCAAGTTCATCGAGCTGCGGCTTGATTTCCTCGCGAAGGCGGTCGATTTCAAACGGCTCACCCCGCTGAAGCAGTGCCCCTGGGTGGCCACCCTGCGGCGCCCGGTCGACGGCGGGCGGTTCTCGGGCACCGAAGAAGAGCGGCTGATGATCCTGCGCCAGGCCATCGTGTCCGGCGCGTTCGAGTGGGTCGATCTGGAAACCGATATCGCGGGCACGGTGCCCCGGTTCGGCAAGGTGAAGCGCATCGTCAGCTACCACAACACCGTCGAGACCCCGCCGGACCTCGAAGACATCTTCGCGAACATGCTGAAGCAGGACGCGGACGTGTGTAAGATCGCGGTCGCGGCCCAGTCCCCCGAAGACGTGGCGCGGGTGCTGACCCTCCAGCGCACCTCCCCCAAACCGACGGTCGCGTTCTGCCTGGGCGACATCGGCCAGCCGTCGCGGTTCCTGGCGCTCAAGTTCGGCGCCCCGTGGATCTACGCCGCGTTCAACAAGGAGCGCGGGATCGCGCCGGGGCTGCCGAGCCTCGACGAGTTCCGCACCACGTACCCGGTGCAGAAGCTCGGCGCCGGGACGCAGGTCTTCGGCGTGCTGGGCGACCCGGTGGGGCACAGCCTCAGCCCGCTCCTGCACAACCACATGTACAAGAAGCTCGGGGTGGACGCGCTCTACCTGCCGTTCCGCGTGCCGCGGGGCCAGCTCCCGCAGGCGCTCGCGGCCTACGAGCGCGTGCCCGTGAGCGGGTACAGCGTCACCATCCCGCACAAGGAGTCGGCCGCGAGCTTCGCCCGCGAGTCCGACGCGACCGTCGAGTTCACGGGCTCCGCCAACACGCTCGTGCGGCGGGCCGACGGCGCGTTCGCCGCGGCGAACACCGACCTCGGCGCGATCATCGGTTCGCTCAAGTCGTTCCTCGCAGAAAAGGCGAAGGGCGACCCGGTGCCGCAAATCAGCCAGCTCTCGGTGCTCATCCTGGGGGCGGGCGGGGCGGCCCGTTCGGCTGCCTACGGGATGCACCGCGAGGGGGCACAACTCACCATCGCGGCCCGGACCTATGAACGCGCGCAGAAGCTTGCGGAAGACGTGAAGTGCAAGGCGGTGGACTGGCACGCGCGGCACAACGTGAACTTCGACGTGCTCATCAACTGCACCCCCATCGGGATGCACCCGAACGTGGACGAGGCGCCGTGCCACTACAGTATCCTGAGACCCGGGCGGATCGTGTTCGACACCATCTACACGCCCGAAACGACCCTCCTCGTTCGCGAGGCCCGCGCCCGCGGGTGTGATACCATCACCGGCGTGGACATGTTCGTGCGCCAGGCCGCGCGCCAGATCGAACTGTTCACCGGGCGGGTCCCGGACATCGAGGTGATGCGGGTCAT
>DASWYH010000393.1:0-1591 GCA_036405095.1 Gemmata sp.
GTCGCGCGCGGTGCCCGCGTTGCCGGGCGCGCAAAACACCGTGCCCGCGCGCGGCGACTGCTTCAGGCGCCACGCGAGCGCGTGTTCGCGCCCGCCCTTGCCGATCACCATCACGTTGCACCGATCGCCTTGCGGCATCACTTCTTCCTCAAACGGCTTGTGGCTGCCGTGGCCGGTCACCTGAGATTTCCGATGCCATTGCGCCTTTAAGGCAAACCCTAGCGCGTCGTCAAATCGAAAGTCTTAAGACGTTGCTGCCGAAAGCCTTGTGGCTTTACAATTTTCGACTTTGCGACTTGTGACCCAAAGTCCTTAAAGAGCGGCACGGGGGTGTGAGGATAGTTTATCCGCGGCGTGCCGGAAAGCGAAGTGATGAGGCTCCGCTCGTCTCTCGCCGCCGGTAGCACGCAACCGGTTACGCGCCGTTTCCTATGGACTTACAACTGCAATTCGTCTAGGCTAACAACATGGTTAGCCGGAGCTAGATAGCAAGGGGGCTTGCGGTGCATGTGGTCCGAATCGTGCCCGTTGCGCTACTGTGCGGGCTCGCTCTCGCGGTCGGGCTCACGGGGTGTTCGAGCGGACCACCGGCGTTCGAGAAGCCGCCGGTGCGCGTGGTCGTAACAACTACTATGATCGCCGACCTCGTGAAGGGGGTCGGGGGCGAGCGCGTGGCCGTGGACACGCTCATGGGTCCGGGGATCGACCCGCATCGCCACATCACCACACTCGAGGACCGCAAGAAGATCGAGAACGCCCATCTGGTGTTTTTCAACGGGCTGCACCTCGAAGGCAAAATGACGGACACCTTCGAGAAGAGCCGCGGGCGCATCCGCGGGTATGCGGTCACGGACGCCATCGATAAGTCCCTTCTGCGCCACGCGGAAGTGGACGGCGGGGAGCACGACCCGCACGTGTGGTTCGACGTGCTCCTGTGGAGCAATTGCGTGGGCACGGTCAAAGACGCCCTCGTGGCGCTCGACCCGGCGGGCCGGGACACCTACGAAACGAACGCCGCTGCGTACCGCCGTGAACTTGAAGCGCTGGACAAAGAGGTCCGGGCCGAACTCGCGAAGGTGTCGCCGAAGGAGCGGCGGGTGCTGGTCACCTCGCACGACGCATTTGGGTACTTCGGGCGCGCGTACGGTTTTGAGGTACGAGGGTTGCAAGGTGTCAGCACCGCGAGCGAGTCCGGCACGAAGGACGTGAAGGAACTCGTGGACTTCCTGGGTCAGAACAGGATTCCCGCCGTGTTCACAGAAACGTCGGTTCCGGACTCCGGGTTGAAAAGGGTGCTCGACGCCTGCCAGCGCGATCACCGCCACACCGTGAAGTTGGTCGGCGGGGACGAGGCGCTGTACTCGGACGCACTGGGCGAACCCGGCACACCCGCGGGAACGTACGTGGGCATGGTGAGGCACAACGTGGCGGCCATCGTGCGCGCGCTGAGCAACTGACCGTGCGAGTTGCGAATCACAGGTGACGAGTTGAGGGCGCTATGAGCGAGGCGGCGGCTCTGACGCAGACGGGTGCGGTTGGCGAGAGTTCGCCCGCCGGTTCCGTCGTTCGTCCCTCGGCGCCCGCGGCCCAC
>DASWYH010000394.1:0-1661 GCA_036405095.1 Gemmata sp.
CCACAAAGAGAGCCCCCGTGAGCGGGGACCCTCTTTGTGGTGAACTCTTCTGTCTTCACCCAAACCTACTTCTCCGGCACGGCCGGGATCGGCACCGGGAGCATCGGCACCATTGGCGCGGACGGGATCGGGCTGACCGGCGGACCGAGGATCCCGCCGGTCGCACCGCGGCCGGTGTCGGTGAGCACCGTACCGCTCCGGTACTTCGCGCCCTCGCCGGTTTCGTACCCGGGCGGGGTGATGCGCCAGTTCGGCCCCGACTGTGACCATTGCGCCCCGGCGCGGAACAGCCGCGTCATCTCTTTCGGGTCGAACTTGGTGCTCTCGAGCGGCGAGCTGATTTCCGCCGGGATCACCGACACGTTGTACGTCATCCCGGTCATCGCGGTGAGCAGGAACAGCTTGTGCAGGTCGCTGCGCGTCTGGTCGTAGATGACCGTCGAAACCGCGTTGCTCGCGATCGCGAACGTGCGCGGCTTCACCGGCGACGGGTCCGGGTACATCTTGCCCGCGACCAGGACGTACAGGTTCGAGCCGTGGAGCCAGCCGGCCGGCAGGTCGGCGCCGTGCTGCGGCGCGTGCGGCGGGGCGAAGAACATGGAGGACGTGGTGCCGCCGTCGATGTGCCGCTCCACGTACCGCCTGCCGTCCACGGTGATCGGGATGCGGACCGGCGGGAAGAACCCCGGGATCGCGGCCGACGCCAGCAGCACCTTGCGGAACAGTTTGCGGCTCTCCGGCGTGTTCCGGGCCGCGATCGCGCCCATGTCCCACACGATCGCCCGGCGCGCGTCCAGGTCCGTCGTGCCGACGTAGTACCGGCGCCCCTTCGCGTGCTCGGCCGCGAACCGGGCGATGCGGGCGTCGCTGGCCGTTTCCTCGATCACCTTCGCCAGCGGGCCGCTGTCCGCGAGCGATTCGGAGAACAGCGACGGGATGATCCGGTTCCGGCGGTAGATGTCCCGGTCGCGGAGCATGGTGTAGCACCGCTGGAGCTCGGGGTCCTCGCCCGCCCCCAGGAACGCGAACGCCCCCAGGAGCGCGCCGGTGCTGACCCCCGTCACCACGTCGAACTCGGGGCGCGTCCCGGTGGCGGTCCAGCCGACGAGCACGCCGGCCGGGTACGCGCCGTACGAGCCGCCCCCGGTAACAACGAGAATGTTCTTTTTCGGGAACGGGTTCGCGGGCTTCACCGCGGCGCGCGACTTGTCGGCGAACGCGAGGAGGTCTTCGGTGCGGATCGTGCTGCGCCCGGCCTCTTGCGCCTCGAGGTCGAGCCACCCGACGGACGCCTTCAGCTCTTCCGTCGTGCGCCCGGCGCGGACGCCGTACTTTCGGAACGGCGTGAGCCGGTCGCCGACGCTGCTCGGGCTGGCGCACCCGAGAGCGACAGCGAGCAGAGCCAACGCTAGGGCAAGCGCCGACCCCGGCCGCGTGAACGTGCGAACCATTCTTACTCCCCCCAGAGGTCGGGGGGATAGCGTCGGTCACCCGGAACCGCAAGCGCCGAGTTCCGGTTTCCGCCGCCCCGGCCGCGCTATTTTTCGATCCGGCCCGGGAGGGCCGGGATCGGCAGGAGCCCGGGCGCGAGTCCCGGCGGCAGCACCGGCTGGTCGTCGATGAAAACCAGCCCCGGCCCGCGTCGCTGGTAAATCAGGTCG
>DASWYH010000395.1:0-7074 GCA_036405095.1 Gemmata sp.
CTTTTCCATCATTTCGTAGGGGAACTCGAACTCGTGGTACACGTCCACCAGGATGATGAGATCGACCTTCCCCGCGGGCAGCTTGGGGTCGGCCGTGGTGCCTTTCACGGTTTCGACGTTCGTGACCTTCTTGTCCTTCGCCTTCTTGGTGACGAGGTCGAGCATCTCTTGCTGAATGTCCGAGGCGATGACTTTTCCCTTTGCGCCCACGAGGGGCGCCATCAGGAACGTGTGATACCCGCTCCCGGCCCCCACATCGGCAACCACCATGCCCTCTTTGATGTCGAGCGACTTGATGAGCTTCGCGGGGTCTTCCTCTTGGATACGCTCCTTGCGTTCGAGCCACCCGGCGGCCTGGTAGCCCATGACATGTGCGATCTCGCGGCCGAGGTAGAACTTCCCGATCCCGTTCGGGTCGTGCTCCTCGCGGTACTCGTATTTGGGCTTCTCGGGCCTCTTCGCGGGTTCCTCGGCCGACCCGAGCCCGCACACGAGCGCGGTCACAACCGCTACAGCTACTGCCCCACGCATCACACTTCTCCTCACGGGTTCGCGAGTGCCGCCCCGCGCATCGTACCCGGCGGGGCACGAAAAGTCCGCGCCCTTGTGCGGCGGAGCGCCCTGGTGCGGCGTGCGCAAGAAGTGACCACCCGCGAGATCGCTTTGAGCATTCCCTGTGCCCGCCGGGGCGGATACACTGCCGGAAGTTAACCCCGACGCGAACCGTCGTCACATCTCCGTTTCCCGTCCGCAGGAGCGACCCGATGAGCCGTCCGATTCTGGTTCCGAACCGCCGCGCGTTTCTCGCTTCGGCCGCAATCGCCGCCGCGTCCCCGCTGTGGACCGTCCGCGGCGCGTTCGCCGAGGAGCTGACCAAAACCCCGAGCCAAACGGAAGGCCCGTTCTACCCGAACAAGCTGCCGCTGGACACCGACAACGACCTGCTCGTCATCAACGACGGCATCACACCGGGGATCGGCGAGATCACGCACCTCACCGGCAAGGTTCTGGACCTGAAGGGGAACCCGCTCAAAAACGCGGTCGTGGAGATCTGGCAGTGTGACGCCAACGGCGTGTACCTGCACACCGGCGACAGCGCCGGGAAGAAGGACAAGCAGGACAAGAACTTCCAGGGGTTCGGGCGGTTCGTGACCGGCAGCACGGGCGAGTACTACTTCCGCACCATCAAGCCGGTGCCGTACCCCGGGCGCACCCCGCACATCCACTTCAAGGTGAAACAGGGGCGCAAAGAGCTGCTGACCACGCAACTGTACATCAAGGGGCACGAGGGCAACGCGAAGGACGGCATCTGGAAGGGCGTGCGCGACGAGAAGCAGCGGGCCGCGATCACGGTGGATTTCGAGAAGGTGAAGGGCTCGAAGATCGGCGAACGGGCCGCGAACTTCGTGATCGTGCTCGGCGTCACGCCCGCGGAGTAGCACCGCGTCTGGTTGAAGGGTGCCCGTGTCATTTCCCCCATCGCGGGCCAAAGATCAGCGCCGTCCCCTTCGTTCCAGCGGGCCGGGGGCGGCGAGTCCGCAAGCCAACTCCGGACGACACGCAGGGCCCGGACCCGCGTCCGCCCCGGGTGTCACGGCGCCACGCGCAACTTGCGCTTCACCTCGTCGAGGCGCCCGTCCCGCTTACCGCGGGCCGACAGCCGCAGGTCCGCTTCGTACAGCTCTTGCGCCTTCGTCCACATTTTCTTCGCCTCGGCCTTGTCGCCGGACCGGAACAGCACGTCCCCCAGGTGGTCCCACACCACCGGGTCCGTGGCCCCGTCGGGCAGCGCGAGCGCGGCTTCCAGCTCGGCCTTGGCGTCCGCGAACTTCCCCTTGCGGAACAGCACCCAGCCCAGGCTGTCGCGGTACGCGGCGCTCTCGGGCTCGGCGCTCCCGGACCTCCGGCGGTCGATGCGGTCGAGCATGACGGCGTGCCGCACCAGGCGCTCGGCTTCGTCGAGGTTGCGGCCCTGGTCCGCGAGGTGGTAGCCGAGGTCGTTGCACGCCCCCGCGTCGTCCGCGTCGTCGTCGAGCATCGCGCGGAGGAGCGCTTCGGCCTCGCGCCTTTTCTTCGCGGCCCAGTACGTCCCGGCCTGGGCGTAGCGCACGCGCTGCCGGTCCGCCGGGGCGTCGAACTCCTCCAGGAGCTTGTTCCCGTACCCGATGGCCTCGTCCCACTGGCCCAGGACGGTCAGCACCCGGTGCCGGCGGAGCCGCACCGTCAGCCGGTCCGTGTCGCCGGCCTGGAGGATGCACTTGTCCGCGGCGTCGAGGGCCGCGCGCGCGTCGCCCTGTTCGGCGAGCGCCAGCGCGAGGTGGAAGTTGAAGAACACTTGAATGGCCTGCCCGTTCATCGCGTCGCGGCACACGCGCGCGACCTTGTCCGGGCGGCGGGCGCGCCACAGCACGTCAATGAGGGCCGCGTGCGCGTCGATCTGCGTTTCCCGCGGCGCGCCGAGCGCCTGTCGGTACTGGTACTCGGCGAGGTCGAGTTTGTGGTGCCGCGCGGCGAGCGAGCCCAAGAAGTACGCGGTGCCGTAGGCCCGCTTGGTGCCCGCGCGCAGGTCGTCGGCCGCGGCGGCGAGCAGCGCCTCCACGCCCTCCGGGTGGCCCTTCAGCGCCTCCGCGACGGCGCGCGCCTTGTCTGCCGCGAACCGCTTCGCGGCTTCGGGCGCCGGAGCCTCGCTCTTGTCTTTTTTCTTGTCTTCGAGCAGGACGAACGAGCGGTCGAGGTCGGCGATGATCTCGACCGCCCGCTTGGTGTCCAGGTGCGACCGGACCGCCACCGCGACGACCGCGGGGCTCACCTCGCGGTTGAGCTGCGGGCTGTACGTGGTGAGCGAGTGGAACAGCTCGTCGGCCTCGCGCCGGGTGGGTGCGTCGGTCGCCAGTTCCGCGGCCAGCACCGCCGCGAGGGCGCGGTTCTGTTTGTCCCGGGTCAGGTACTTCCTGAGCGCCGGGACGACCTCGTCCGGTTGGTTCGCGGCCCGCAGGAGGTCGGCCAACCGCTGGTAGGGTTCCGGCGTCTGCGGTTGGAGCTTGAGGAACTCACCGAGGGACCGGAGCGCCGGGACCGGTTCGCCGGCGGCCTGGAGCGCCCCCGAGAGGTTCCACCCGAGCCGGGCCGAACCGAGCGGGTCGTTGGCCCCTTTGGGGTCGGCGAAGAGCTTGGCGGCGGAACCGAACGCGCGGGCGGCGGCGTCATACTTGCCGCGCTTCACGAGCACGTGCCCGAGCTGTTCGAAGCACTCCGCGGCCTCGGTGTCGGCATCTTTGGGGGTGAACGCGCGGGCGCGGATGACCTCCGCCCGCCCGTCGGCCACGAGGTCGATGGCTTTGCGGAGGGCGGTTTCCGCGAGCGCGAGGTCGCTCGCTCGCGCGGCGAGCGAAGACACTGCGCGGTACACGCGAACGGCTTTCTCCGGGCGCCCGGGGAGCGTGTCACTTTCGAGCGCGAGCTTCGCGGCGGCGAGCGCGTCCCGGGTTTCGCCCGCGTCGAGGAGCAGCCGCGCCAGCAGCACCGCGGTGTCGGAATCGGACGGGTCTTTGGCGACGACCTTGCGCGCGGTCTTGATGGCTTCGGGGTCGCGCCCGAGTTGCGCGTAGAGCCGCGCGAGTTCCTTGAGCGGTTCGGTGGCGCCGGGATCCTGTTTGGCGACGGCTTCGAGCTGCTTCGCGGCCGTCAAGAGCCGCTCGCGCCGGAGGTTCCACACGGCGGCGCCGTAGCGCGCGAGTGCGTCGCGGTGCGCGTCCGTCATCGCCGGCGCGGGCTCGGCCGCCACACCCAAGACCGCACCGACGAACAGCGCCGCGACCATAGCCGGTTCCTGCGGGTAACGAGAAAGGGGCTACAATGTCCCGGATAATAGCCGCAACGCCCTCGGCTGCCAACGCGAACACGAAACCACCCCAATACGATGACGGCTTCGGAGTGCTGCGTTCTGTGTGGTGGGGCCGGTGCCTGGGCCTTTGAGCCGCTCGCGCGGGCACTCGCCTCGGCGCTTTGGGTCGATGTTTCGGCTGAGCCGCGGCGTTTGAATTACGTGCTCTTTACCGAGGCGGTTACCCTGCCGGAGGGGTGCACGTCGTTCATCCCGTTCAGCGCCATCGCGCGCGCAGCCGACAAGCGCCAGTTGGCGGAAGTCTTCACGCGAAAACGTGTCCCGTGCCCCGAAACGCACCTCCTCGACACGTGGGCCGAGGTCGAAAAGTTCTGCGCGTCGCGGACGGAAACAGAGTGGTGCTTGAAGTTCCCCACCGCGTGCGGCGCGTCCGGGCACCGGATGGTCACTGCCGCCGCGCCGCCGAAATGGTGGCCGGTGCCGTTCGTGGTGCAGGAATTCGTGCGGCTGGAGCGGCCGGAAGTGTACCGGATCTATGCCGCCGGCGGAGCAACGTTCGGGTGGATGGCTCGGCGGTATCCGCTCGGTGCGGGCGCGTCGCCGTGGGTGGCACACGCGCGCGGGGCGCGGTACGAGCGCGCGGGCGAAGCGCCCGAGGCCGCGAGCGCGGTTGCGCGGGCGGCGCTCACCGCGACCGGGCTCCTCGGTTCGTTCGGGTGCGCCGATCTGATCCACAAGCCCTGCGGAACGTGGGTCGCGCTAGAAGTCGGCACCGACGGGCTGGTCAACCACGTCGATCGCGCGCTCGACGATACGGACACGGAGAACGAGCTACACCGGCGCGTTGCGCTCGCGTTCTGGGGGCGGACCGGGGGAGCCCCGCCGTGGGGCGCGGCGTGGCGGATGCGCCCTTGATACACGAGCCCGTTGACTGTGGCGCGGCCGGCGCGCCCACAACTGGCGCCCGCGCGGGTGCTCGTACTTCGCGGTGCCGGGCTGTCCGTTCGGTCGCTCGGGCGGTCCGGCTTGATGGTCGCATGTTGCAGCGGGCGCCCGTCACAGTCAACGTGCGGGTAGCCCCGAACCGGGCAGGGCGCGCAGTCGGTGCTCCGGTTGAGGAGCCCGGCAACCGCCTTCGGTCGGGCTCCGAGGACACGCCGTTGGCAGTAATCGTTTCGTCCGCCAGCCCGGACGCTTTAAAAGGCACACGGAACCGGCTTCTCCCCCACCGGGTCGTACCGCGCTTCACATGGGCCTGGTTGCCCCTCTTGCGGGCGCTCCGAATTCGTCCCCGCCGCGGGTACTCCGGGCTCGCGGAGTACCCGCAACGGGGTGCCGCCCTGACACAGCCACGGAACGGACTTCGCGCCCCACTGAACACCGATCACGGACCACTACCCGAACTTGAAACTACCGGATTTCGGTATCGGTCCCGTAGCGCGGCCGGGGCGGCAACCCGTAGGTCCTGGCCCGGCCACGGCTTATGTGCTTAACAATTCGCACACACAATTCTCTTCGAATCATGATGTGACTTTTACACTCGGGGGGGGTAAGAAACAGGCTCTGACACGCGAGTGTTTCTCCACCGTTTGGGAGCCAAAATGTCCCGCCTGCCCCGCCGTGGTTTCACGCTGATCGAGTTACTGGTGGTCATCGCGATCATCGCGATCCTGATCGGGCTGTTGCTCCCGGCGGTGCAAAAGGTGCGCGAGGCGGCGGCCCGGATGAGTTGCCAGAACAACCTCAAGCAGTTCGGGCTCGCCATCCACAACTACGCGAACTCCAACGACAACAAGTTCCCGGCGACCCGGGTGACGGTCGGCGGGGACAAGAAGTTCCGCGCCTGGACCCCGATCGCGCTCCCCTACGTCGAACAGGACAACGTCGCCAAGCAGTGGAACCTCGCGGTCAAGTGGAACGTGGACCCCAACCTGACGGTGGCGCGGACCAACTTCAAACTGTTCAAGTGCCCGTCGGCGCCGGACGGGCGGCTCGTGCCGTCGTCGCTGACCGCGGCCCTCGGGTACGGCGACTACGGCACTATGAACTCCGTGCGCCGTGGGTTCTACACGGCCAACGGGATCGCAAACTTCCCGACCGCGGGCAGCGCCGCCGACGACGAGGCCAACGGGGCGATGGCCAAGGCCGTTGACACGGCGATCGTGGGCGTCACCGATGGCACCTCGAACACCATTTTGTTGGCCGAAGACGCGGGCCGCCCGAACCTGTACCAAAAGGGCAAGAACATCGGCACCACGACCGGCGACGGGTGGGGCTGGGCGGACCCGGACGCGGTCGGCATCAGCCTCGACGGGTCCTCGAACGACCTCTCCACCAAGTACGGCCCGTGCTTCATCAACTGCACCAACGACAGCGAAGTCTACTCGTTCCACTCGGGCGGTACGAACGTGCTGCTCGCCGACGGGAGTGTGCGGTTCATCCGCGAGGGCATTTCGCCCGCGACCTTCGCCGCGCTGGTCACGGCGCAGGCCGGGGACATCCCGGGCGACTTCTAAGCGGTCCTTCTCCTGCAATCGCGCCGCCCCTCCGGGCGGCGTTTTCGTTTATCCCCCTCTCGGAGCGCCCGTGATGCGCCTGCAACCGCTCGCGTTCGTTGTCTTCCTGGGCGCGCTCGCCGGTCCCGTGCGTGCCGATGTCACCCTCGTGGGCGTCGGCACGATCCCGGGTGACGCGAGCGACCTGTCCGGGCTCAAGGGCGAGACGAGCGACGGCACCCCGCGCAACCGGCTCGGCGGGCTCGGCTCCGCGATCGCCTACACGGGAACGGGCAACGGGTACCTCCTCGCCTCGGACCGCGGGCCGAAGGACGGCGACACCGACTTCGTGTGCCGCTGGCACACGATGGACATTCGCGTGGCGCCCGGCGCCAGGGTGCCGGTCGCGCTGAAACTCACCGCGACCACCCTCTTGAAGACCGAAAACGGGAACCCGTTCGTCGGGTCGCTCGGCGCGTTCGAGCACAAAAAGCCCGAGAGGAACCTGCGCCTCGACCCCGAGGGCGTGCGGCTCGGGCGCAACGGGAACGTGTTCCTCGCCGACGAGTACGGCCCGGTCGTTTACGAGTTCGACGCGAAGGGGAAGCGCGTGGCGAGCCTCCCGGTTCCGGCGCACTTCCAGGCGCCGAAGCCGGGCAAGTCGCCGGCGGACGAGTTACCGCCGAAGGGCAGCGCCGGGCGGCAACCGAACCGCGGGATGGAGGGGCTCGCGAT
>DASWYH010000396.1:0-2867 GCA_036405095.1 Gemmata sp.
CACCCGACAGTGTTAGACGCGGTTGAGAATTTTCCCGTTCGCCGTGTGTACGTAACGTTCGGGTGAGCTATACTCCAAATACCTACGCCCGTTGGCCCGCGGCGCCGTTCCGCCCACCCGCGACGAGCCCGACCTCACCCAATTGACCGGCCGCGCGCGACATGACCGCGTACGATCAGGCTGAACTCGCCCGGGCCCTCCTTTCCGAGATCGGGGACGCCCTGTTCTTCCTCGACCCGGACACGGACCGGTTGCTCGAGGTGAGCCCGGTCGCCCTGCGCCTCACCGGGTTCTCCCGGGCCGAGCTGCTCCAGCTCCCCGCGACCCACCTGTTCCGGTTCGAGTCCAGCAGCGGGGCGCAGCGCCTCAGGGGCGCGTTCACCAAAACGGTGGTGTTCCACGGGCAGGACGGGTTCCTGCTCCGCACCAAGGGCGAGAACTGGCTCCCGGTGAGCCTGACCGTGTCGCGGCTGCACCTGCCGCCCCGCCCGCTGGGCCTCATCATCGCCCGCGACGACCGCGAGCGCCGGTCCGCGCTGGCCCAGGCCCGGCGCGTCGAGTCCGAGCTGCGGACCATCCTCAGCAACTCGCCCGCCGCGCTCTGGAGCGCCGAGCGGGTCCCCGGTCCGGACGTCTTCTCGGGCTGGCAGTTCCGGTACGTTTCGCCCCTCGTGGCGCGGATCGCGGGCCGGCCGATCGAGTTCTTCGAGCACCCGTTCAAGTGGGCCGAGGCGGTCCACCCGGGCGACCGCGAGGGGCACCGGGGGACCGTCCGCCGGGCGCTCACCGCGGGCGAAACCGTCGAGCACCTCTACCGGGTCCAGCAACCGGACGGGGCGGTCCGGTGGGTCCAGGACCGGCTCCAGGTGGTGCGGGACGCGACCGGGCGCCCGACCCGCCTCGACGGGTGCCTCACGGACGTGACCGAGCAGCGCGCCGCCGAGGAGGCGGTGCGGCAGAGCGAGCAGCGGTTCCGCGCGCTGGTGGAGAAGAGCCGCGACGGCATCTTCCTGCTCGACGACGGGGCGGTGATCCGGTACGCCACCCCGGCCGCAAAACTCGTTCTCGGGTTCGAGCCGGGCGCGCTCGTCGGCACCGGTGTCCTGTCCTTCGTTCACCCTGATGACGTCCCGGCGGCCAGCAAGCGGCTGGGAACCAGCCTCCGCCGCCCGGGGGAGGACGTGCCGGGCACGTTCCACATGACCGCGGCCGACGGGGGCACCCGGCTCGTCGAGATGAACGCGGTGAACCGGCTCGACGACCCGAGCGTGTGCGCGGTGGTGGTGAACTACCGCGACGTGACCGACCGGGACGCGGCCGCGCGCGCGCTGGCGAAACAGCACGCCCTGTTGGAGGGGCTGTTCGCGTCGGTGCCGGACATCGTGTGCTACACGGACCGCGAGGGCCGGTTCCTCGGGTGCAACCCGGCGTTCGAGGCGTTCGCCGGGCGCCCGGCCGCGGCGCTCGTCGGGGGCCGGTGCGGCGACGTGTTTTGCGCGGAGTGGGTGCCCCGGATCGTCGCGGCCCAGGAGCTCGTGCTCGCCACCGGGCGCACCGAGCGCGGGAAGGAGTGGGTGACCTACCCGAACGGGCGCCGGGCGCTGCTCGACTTCGCCCTCGCGCCGCTCCGCGACGACGCGGGCGGCCCGGTCGGGCTGATCGTGCTGGGGCGCGACGTGACCGCGCAGGAGCGGCTCGAGGAGGAGCTCCGCCAGTCGCACAAGCTGGAGGCCGTGGGGCGGCTCGCCGGGGGCATCGCACACGACTTCAACAACCTGCTCACGGTGGTGCTCGGGAACCTGGAGCTGGTCCGCTGCGGGGCCGCGACCGGGGCCGAGGTGCAGGAGCTGCTGCTCGCCACCGAGCGGGCCGCGAAGCAGGCCGCGGACCTGACCAAGCAGATGCTCGGGTTCGCCCGCCGGCAGCCGCTCCGCACCACGTCCATCGACCTGAACGCGCTGGTGCGCGAGGCCCTGGTGCTGTTGCGCCGGACCATCGACCCGCGGATCACGATCCGGTTCGGCCCGGCCCCGGACCTGCGCCCGGTCGCGGCCGACCCGGTCCAGCTCCAGCAGGTGCTGATGAACCTGTGCCTGAACGCCCGCGACGCGATGCCCGAGGGCGGCACCCTGGCCATCGAGACCGCCGACGCGGACCCGCCCGGCGGCCCCGAGGGCCAGCGGTTCGTGCGGCTGAGCGTTTCGGACACCGGAACGGGGATGAGCGACGAGGTGCGGGCCAAGATCTTCGACCCGTTCTTCACGACCAAGGGCGTGGGGCAGGGGACCGGCCTGGGGCTGGCGGTGGTGTACGGGGTGGCGACCGCGCACGGCGGGTCGGTGGAGGTGGCGTCCGCGCCGGGGGCCGGGAGCCGGTTCGACGTGTACCTGCCGCGCGGGGCCGCGTCCGGGGACGACCTCGCGACGGAGCGCCCCGAGGTGCGCACCGACTTCCCCCGCGGGGGCGGCGAAACGGTGCTCGTTGCCGACGACGAGGCCGGGGTCCGCGACCTCGCGAAGGTCGCGCTGGAGCTGTCGGGGTACACGGTGCTGGTGGCCGCCGACGGCGCCGAGGCGGTGGACGTGTTCCGAAAGGCCGGCGGGCGCGTGAAGCTCGCGGTGCTGGACGCGAGCATGCCGAAGCTGTCCGGGCGCCAGGTGTTCGAGGCCATCCGCCGCACCGCCCCGGGGGTGAAGGTGCTGTTCGCCAGCGGCTACCACGGGGGCGGGCTGCTCCCGGCCGACGACCCGCCGGGCACCCGCCGGCTCAACAAGCCGTACGTGCCCAGCCAGCTCGCCGCCGTCGTCCAGGAGATGCTCGCCGAGTAGGCGCAAAGGCGGGTGGGCCGCAAAAAAGCTCCGGAGCTT
>DASWYH010000397.1:0-3727 GCA_036405095.1 Gemmata sp.
CGAGCACCCCCTGGCGCGTGCCGGCGGACGCGCCGCGCTTGATGTACCCGTACCCGGTGGACGGGAACGTCGGGCGGATGCCGAACGTGATGAGCTTGTCGGGCTGGTCGGCGAGGATCTGTTCGGCGGCATGAAGTGCGCGCCGGAACTCCTGCTCGGGTTCGATGACGTGGTCCGCGGGCATCACGACGATGGTCGCGTCGGGGTCGGCTCGCGCGATGATCGCGGCGCCCAGCCCCACGCACGGCGCGGTGTCGCGGCCCTCGGGTTCGCCGATGATGTGGTCGTGCGACAGTTCGGGGAGCTGGACCGCGGTTTCGGCGGCGTACTGTTCGCCGGTGACGACCCACGTCCGCTCCGGCGGGATCTGCGCCGAGACGCGATCGACAGTGCTTTGCAGCAGCGTGCGGTTCCCGCTGAAGGTGAGGAACTGTTTGGGCCGCTTGGTGCGGCTCCGGGGCCAGAACCGGGTGCCGCCGCCGCCGGCCATAATCATCGCGTGGAGCATTGCGCCTTTCCGTTCCGTGGCGCCCGCGGGCGCTCGTCCGGCGGGTCGGCTTTTGGAGAGTATTGGGTTCGTAATCGCCCTGTTAGAACGTGAACTTGAGGCCGTCATAGGCCGGTTCCACATTCGGCGGCAGGGTCCGCATCAGTTCTTCGTATTCCATCGTGTGCGCCATGTGGGTGAGGTACGCTTTCCGGGGCTTCACCCGCGCGATCACCTCAAGTGCCTGATCCAGCCCGAAGTGTGAGAAGTGCGGCTTCCCGGGGCGCAGCGCGTCGATCACGAGGACGTCCAGGTTTTCCAGCAGGGGCCAACTGCGCTCCGGGATGAGGCTCACATCGGTGCAGTACGCCACGTTCCCGATGCGGAACCCCAGCACGTTGAACCGGCCGTGGATCAGCGGGATGGGGATCAACTGCTCGCCCAAAACCTCGAACGGGGTCTCGTCGATCCGGCGCAGGTCGAGCCGGGGGAGCATGCCGAGGGGGAAGTCTTCGCTGCCCGGCGCGAAGACATAGGAGAACGCCTGCCGGATGATGGCTTCCGTCTCGTCGGTGCAGAACATCGGCAGCGGGCCGTTCAGCTTCACCGGGAAGATGCGGAGGTCGTCCAGTCCGAACAGGTGATCGACGTGGTAGTGGGTGTACACGACCGCGTGAATCAGCTTCACGTTCTCGCGCAGCAGTTGCAACCGCATCTCGGGTGCGGTGTCGATGAGGATGTTACCGTTCGGTGTGCCGATCAGGACGGAGCAGCGGTAGCGGTGGTTCTTCGGGTTGGTGGACGTGCAGACGTGGCAGTCGCAGCCGAGCATCGGCACCCCCATTGAGGTGCCGGTGCCGAGGAACGTGAACGTGCGCGGCCCGTGCGGCGGATGAGTAAGCATCACACCCGTTATTTCACCGGGCGCGGGGGTCCGTGACAAGGGGAACCGTTTGGGTCAAGCGGTATCGAAGTCGTCCCAGTTCAAGCCGAGTTGGCGCACGGCAGCACGGAGCGTACCGGGTTTGAGGTCTTTTGAACCCCAGTCCGGGAGAACTGTGGTTCGGTTTGTCGCCGGGTTCTGCCACTTCCGATGTGAACCGCTTCCGCGCCGCGGGATCTCAACACAGCCGAGCGCTTTGAGCTTCCGTGCGGCGTCTCGGTAGGTCATGCGGAGCCCACCAATACGTCGGACCAGATCACCTCGCCCTTGGGTGGCAGGCTCAAGCCCGCGGGGAGCTGTTGGTTTCGGTCTTCGTAGAGTTCGATTACAGCGGCGAGAGCATCCGGCACGTTCGCATATGCTTCGTCGAGTGAGTCACCTTCGGTTACCAACTCGGGCAGCACCGGTGACGTGACGGTGTACCCGCCGCCCGGTTGCGGCGTGAAGACCAGCGGAACGCGGTAAAGCACGACAAATCCTCGCCGCCAATGGGTGGTGCCTTCTGGCATTTCACCGGGCGCGGGGGCCAGTGACAAGGGAGCAATCGGGAGTCGAAACGTCGGCAGCCGTAACGTCGAAGACCACACCCGACGGTCTCCGACGTTACGGCTGCCGACGTTTCGACTCCCGATCCTTTTCAGCGGCCCCAATCTTCGGCCGGGGCGCCGCCGGCGGGCCGGTACGGTTTCTCACCTTCGAGGTGGACCTGCTTGTACCCACCGGTGAAGAAGAAGTAGACGATCAGCAGGAGGAACCCGACCGCGAGCGCGGCGGGCACAACGGCGGTGTGCAACAGCGCCTGTTTCGCCCCGACCAGTTTCGCCTCTTCCAGCTTCGGCTTATCGTCCTTGTAGTTCGGTTCGCCCTCCTCGTCCCACCACTTCTTGAGCTTGGTGAGGTTGGCCTTCAGCTTCGGCTCGACCGGCTTGCCCTCTTTTTCCACGCGGGTGATGGTTTCGAGGTCGGATTCCAGGGTCGTCTTTTTGCCCTCGATGCGCTTGCCGTTCCCGTCAACCACGCCGCCCCAGTCGTCGAACACCTTCAGCTTGGAGTTGTCGAGGCCCGCGACCGGCGGCAGTTGCGACGGGAGCACCCCGCTCAGGAGCGGGAACCCGTGGGTCGCCGGCTCCCCGTTTTCCGTGCGGGCGACGTACCGGTTGTACGTGTTGGGCGCGGTCGCCTGGATCTTCTCCACCGCGAAGTAGTCCTGCTTGTACCCGATCCCCGGGCCGCCGAAGATGCCCGCCGCGATCATCCCGATGCCGCCGCTCAGCCCGAGGGCCAGCGCCCCGCCCTTCGGGAACCGCTCCGAGATCACGCCCAGCAGCGTCGGCCAGTAGAACGTTTTCCCGATGCCGTAAACGGTGACCGCGCCGATCCACGGCCACACGGAGTTCGTGAAGTCCTGGCCGAGCAGCCACAGCCCGGTCGTCCCCAGACACGCGCTCCCGAACAGCAGGCCGATCGGGTTGATCTTGTGGACGATCGGCCCGGCGAAGAACCGCAGGGTGAACATGAGGACGTTGGTCCAGATGAACGCCAGTTGGGCGTTGGTCCCGCTCTTCAGCACCTGCTGGGTGATGTTCGAGATCCAACTGTCGGTCCCGAGTTCGACGTACCCGACCATCGCGTGCAGGACGTAGAGGAACGCCAGCACCCAGCTCCCCCAGGCGAAGTTGGTGACGAACGCGAACGCGAGCCAGATGAGCCCGGCCACGCCCCACCCGATCCCCTTCAGCACGAGGTCGCGGGTGTTGGGGTCGTCCACCTTGATGAACGGCCCGAGGAGGTCCTGGAACAGGGTCGCGAGGGCCAGCCCGATGAGCGCGGCCCCGAGCGTGAACCCGAGCATCCCGACCTGCTTCATCATCCCGGTGAGCGGGATGCCGGCCGTTTGCGCCTCGGACTTCGGGAACGCGCGGTTGAACATCATCACGCCGTAGGCGAGGACCGGCAGCAGGAACACGCCGAGTTTGAACTCCCAGCGCACGGTCCCGCCGAGCTGGTCGAAGCCCAACATGATCGCGGCGCCGAGGATCAGGCCCAGCGGCCACCCGGCGTGCAGGATGTTGAGCCAGTGCGTCTTGTTCTTGGGGAACAGGGTCGCGGTGAGCGGGTTGATGACCGCCTCGCACGTCCCGTTGCCCAGCGCGAAGAGCCACATGCCGAGGTTCAGGCACCAGAACGCCCCGGCCTTCCCGTAGGCGTTGAAGACGGGCGTCGCGGCGAGCGTGACGACCGCCGACGAGGCGTGCAGCAGGAACGCGACGAGCATCAGCTTCCCGTACCCGAACCGG
>DASWYH010000398.1:0-5258 GCA_036405095.1 Gemmata sp.
CCGGGGTGGGCGGGCGAGGCGATCGCGCTCAACGGCCGGCTCCGTTCGTGGTCGCAAACCGCGGGTGTGCCGCTCCGGGTGACGGGGCACTTCGGCGAGGTGGACCGGTTCGAGGGCGCCGACGGGCGGGCCCAACTGGTCGGCCCGGGGATCAACTTCGCGGCCAAGCTGAACGTCTTCAGTGGCGCCCCGCGGGTCGTCGTGTCGCACGCGTTCCGGGCCGCGTGCGAAAGCGACCCGCTCCCGGGCGTCCGGTTCCACGACCCCCGCCACGTGCGCCCGGCGCACTTCCCGGAACAGCCGGTCGCGCTGCTGTCGGTGGACGGGGCGTTCGAGTCCGAGTGGGACGAGCCCGTGACCGACCGGGAGCGGCTCCGGCACCCGTCGGCGGGCGCCTGGGAACTCGTGTACCGGGCCAAGCGCCTGTTGCAGCTCAACGCCCGCGACGAGGAGGCGCTCCGCGCGCTCGACGGGTTGCGGAACGAGGACCTGACGTACCGCCCGCGCGACGGCAAGGAGGCGACCAACGAACTCATCCGGCGCATGGACACGGCCCCGCCGCGGACCGCGTTTTTCCAGACCGCTCAGCTGATCGAGCGGGGCGCCGATGAGTTGCTCTGCCGGTTCCGCGACGAGGGCGACACGATCTGCCTGATCGTGCGCGGGGCGGTGGGCGTGTACCTCGCATCGGGGACCCAGCCGCCGGACCACACCGGCCAGCCGAACGTGGTTCTGGGGCCGGGCGAGATCGTCGGGGAACTGGCCTTCGCGCTGCACCGCCCGCGGACCGCCACGGTCCGGTGCCTCACCCCGGTCGCCCTGCTCGCGTTCAGCTACGCGCAACTGCGGGCGGCCCTCCGGGGCTCCCCGTTCCGCGACGAGGTGATGGCCGAGATGGACCGGTTCGCGACGGTGCGGGCGCTGGAACACCTGTGCACCCGTGCGGACTATCTGGTCGGGGCCGCACACGCCGGGCCACTCGGCAAGGTCGAAAAGCTATGGGAGAAGTGGCTCCCCCAGAGCGAACTGGTGAGCTACAAACCCGGGCGCCCGCTCCGGTGGGGCCGGCGCCCCGGCGCCCCGGCCGCTCCGGCGCTGGCTGTTCTCATGGGCGGGCAGGTGACGACCGCAGACGGGCGCCACCTCGACGGAACCGACCTGCCGGTGCTCCACGCCGATCTACCCGGGCTCGGGTTCGAGGCGGCCGAGTTCACCGCCGTTTCGGAGGCCCGGGTGCTGTGCGTGCGCCCCGATGCGCTCCGGGCGCTGACCTTCGCGCAGCGCCAGGGGCTGACCGACGCGGTCCGGGCCGCCCTCGCCCGGCGGGTCCTGGGGCCGGCCGGGACCGGCGGGGACGAAGCGTTCTCGTCGCACACGGTTTTGCTCCGGTACCCGGCCCCGATCGCACTCGCGTACCGCCGGTTCTACCTCGCGCACCCGCCCCTGGATCGGGTGACGCGGCTGTTC
The DNA here is from genome assembly GCA_036405095.1 of Gemmata sp. GTDB lineage: Bacteria > Planctomycetota > Planctomycetia > Gemmatales > Gemmataceae > Gemmata. The sequence continues at coordinate 1,468 of DASWYH010000398.1, forward strand.
CAGGCGCTGGAGGTGACGCTCAAGTATCTGACGTTCCTCGGGCTCAGCGACCTGTTCCGGCACCGCGCCGAGGCCCCCGGTCGGGGGGTGCGGGTGTACGAGGAGGAGCCGGCGTTTGAGTTCCTCCGCCGGCCGGTCAATATGACGCTCGGGATGTGGGTCCAGGCGCTCCGCGAAACGGCCCGCGCGAGCGCTCGTCACGCGCGCATGTTCGTACCCGAGTTGGGGCGGGTCTGGGCGCCGGGCGGCGCCGCGGATCGGCTCGCGGGCGATCTGGTGCGGGTACGGAACGGGCTCGTTCACGGGAAGACCGATCCGGACGAGTGCGCCCGGCTGGTGCGCGAGGTGCGCCCCAAGATCGAAGAGCTGTTCCAACACGTCGGGTTCGTGCGCGCGTACCCGCTCGGATACGTGAGCCGGCTGGACTCGGGCCGGGGGGACACGGGGCGCTACCGGATCCACTCGCTGATGGGGGTACAACCCGCGGGCGGGGAGCCCGGGTACGCGCTCGAAACGCCCGACCGGTTCGACGACGACGCCCCGTTCGTGCTTTCTCCGGACGGTGCCCGGGTGCTCTACCTGTGGCCGTTCCTGCTCCTGCGGCCCGAGCTGAGCGGCCGGGGCGCGGTGTTCGCCTGCGAATCCACGACCCGCGGTTACCTGGGCGCGGTGTCGGCGGTCCCGCTCGACCACGGGGCCCCCGCCGAATTCGAACTCGCCCCGGGTCCCCAGATCAATCACGATTGGCTCCTCGACCGTGTGCGCCAGAGGGTCCGGGCCGAAGCCCTGGCCGATGGGCGACGGGTTCTGGAGCGCCTGTCCGGCGGGCGGGAGGCCGACCTGGAGAACCAGACGCTCGGGCCGTACCGGCTCCTCCGGCAGCTCGCGGCCGGTGGCTTCGGGCGGGTGTTCGCGGCGACCGCCGGGGGCGAGATGGTCGCGGTGAAGGTGCTGGGGGCGCACGTGACCGGCGAGCACCTGACCCGCTTCCGCCAGGAGTTCGACCGGCTCCGCGCCGCGGGCGGACGGCACGGGGTGATCCGGTGCCACACTTACGAAGAAACGGTGATCGGCGGGCACCTGTACTGTTGGTACGCGATGGAGTTCGCCGCCGGGGGCGACCTGTCGGCCCGCATCCGCGAGCGGGTGAAGGGGCCGGACCAGCTCCCCTGGGCCGAACCGCACTGGCGGGACGAGATCGCCCACGAGTTCCAGGCGGTCGCGTCTGCGGTCGCGTACCTGCACGGGCTCGGGATCGTTCACCGCGACATCAAACCGGCCAACGTGCTGATTATGGAGGACGGCTCGTTGCGCCTGTCCGACTTCGGGCTGATCAAGCCGCTCGACCCGGACCCCGATCAGGGGGCGCCGAACACCTCGGTCGGTGCCGTCCTCGGGACCCGGCCGTACATGGCGCCCGAGCAGCGCGAGGGGCGGGACGTGGGGAAACCCGCGGACGTGTACGCCCTCGGGGTGCTCTTGGCCGAACTCGCGACCGGCCAGCGGGTCGGGAGCGACGGCCCGCACCCCGGGCGCCCGGTGGACCAGTTGGCGCAGCCCCTTCCGGACCCGCTCCGGCGCTTCGTCCTCCGCTGTACGGACCCCCGCCCGGACAAGCGCCCCGCGGACGCCGCCGCCGTTTGTACCGAATTCGTGGCCCTGCTCGACCGGCTGCGGCGCGACCCGGCTTCGTGACCCCGGTGCGGGCGCGGTGGCCGCCCCGGAAGTCCCTTGGCGGAGCCGTCGCGGGACCGGTTACCTGCGGGGGAACTGGTCCGGGTTGTCGGTGAACACCGCGTCCACTTTCAGGTCGTTCAGGAAGTGCGCCATCTCGTCCTTCACGGACTTGAACTTGCCGGTCTGCCCGGAGCGAAACGTCCACACGGTCACGCTCATCCCGACGTCGTGCGCGTCCGCGACCAGCACCGGGCGCCCCAGCACCAGCGCCTTCGTTGGGGCGATTCCGTCGGCGAACTCCTTCATCGCTTTCAGCCCGTCCTTCGAGGTATCTCCGGACGAGAACAGGTACACCAGCGGGAGCTTACAGCCGTAGTCCTTTCGCAGAAGCTTCAGGCTCGCGGCGCTGAACGACTGGATCACCACGGGCGTTTTCGGATCGGCGCCCGGCCGGTCGAGCTTGTTCTTCTTGAGCGCCTCCATGAGCGCCTGTTCCATATTCAGACCCAGCTTGCCGTACACCCCAGGGGCTTTTGTTTCCGGGATGATCCCGGCCTTGCCCTTGACGGTGTCGATCATCTGCTGGAACGTGGGGACGCGCTGCCCGGCGAACTTCGCGCCCTTCCACGAACCCGCGTCGAGCTTCTGAATTTCGGCCAGTGTGAACTGGGCCACGGGCCACGTCTTCTTGCCGCCGGCCTCCTTCGCGCGATCGGGGAACACCTTCGCCACGTTCGTGGTGCGCTCCAGGGTCGTGTCGTGCAGGCACACGAGCACGCCGTCCTTGGTCAGTTGCAGGTCGGGCTCGACGAAATCGGCGCCGTGTTTGAGCGCGAGTTCGTAAGCGGCGATGGTGTGCTCGGGCGCGTCGGCCGACGCCCCGCGGTGCGCAATGAGGGTGGGCTTCGTGTAAGGGGCGAGCGCGTCGGGCTTGTCGGCGGTGGGTGCGAGCGCGCCCGCGGCACTCATCAACACGAGAAACAACCAGCGCATTTCGGCGCCCTCTGGAGTGTGAAGGGCGCCCGGGGTGACCATTACCCGTTGGCGAGTTCCTTCACGTGGTCCCACTGGGCTCCGAGTACCGATTTGCTGTCGCAGTTCAACCACTTGTCGAGGAGCGTCGCGTACACCCGTCGGAAGTCGGTGTGATACTTGAGGTCGTCAGAATCGAGGTCGGCCAGGCTCGGGTGCTTGCCCACCACGCCGCCCTTCATGCCCGGCCCCGCCACGAGCATGCACGATCCGGCCCCGTGGTCGGTGCCGCGGCTGCCGTTCTCCCTCACGCGCCGGCCGAACTCGGAGAACGTCATCACCCGGACCCGGTCGTCGTTGCCGGTCTCCTTGAGTTCCCGGAAGAAGTCGCCGATCCCGCTCGCGAGTTGGGATAAGAGATGCTGGTGCGCGGGGCCTTGTTCGGAGTGCGTGTCGAACCCGTCGAGGCTCACGTAAAAGATGCGGGTGCCGAAGCCCCGCGCGATCAGCCCCGCGATCAACTGGAACTTCTGTTGCAACCCGGCGGTGAAGGTGCGCACCGCCCCGGGGCCGTCGAGCAGCTCCTTCAGGTTATCGACCGCGGTGAGGGTCTGCACCTGCCGGCGCTGCACGAACGACAGGAGGTCGTCCTCCTCGGCCGTGCCTTTCGTGGGCGCGGGGGAAACAGCATCAAGGAGCTTCCGCCGAGCTTCGGAGCGGTCGCCGTTGCCGGTTTCGAGCTTGAACGCCTTCTGGTCGCCGAGGCTCACCGCGTTGTTGCCCTGGGTGGACGCGGCGGCGAGGGGCGCTTTCCCGGCGCCGACGTGCAGGATCGGGATGCCGCCGGCGCGGTTGTCCATCTCGGCGGACGCGCGCCCGAGCCAGCCGGTTTTCAGGGTGCGCCCGGGGTCCGCGAGGTGCCAGATGTCCATCGCCTCGAAGTGCGAGCGGTCCGGGTTCGGGTAACCGACGCCCTGGATCACCGCGAGGTGCCCTTTTTCCCATAGCGGTTTCAGACCCTGCATCCCGCTGTGAAGCCCGACGTGGTCGTTGAGTCGGATGACCTGCTGTTTGGTGTGGCGCAGTGTGGGCCGTGCCTTGTGGTACAGGTCGTCCGCGTAGGGGATCACGGTGTTGAGGCC
>DASWYH010000399.1:0-9943 GCA_036405095.1 Gemmata sp.
CTCCGCAGCGTGGTCGAAATCCCGACCCCGCGCAAAGCGGACGGCTGGTTCCTCCACGCGATGACCGGGCACGAGGCTTACATGAAACTCGTGTTCCCGCTCCCCGGGCGCCCGTTCAAGCAGGACCAGCTCGCAGCGAAACTCGCCCTCCCACCCCTCTCCGACACCCCCGGACTGGAGGGCTACTCGCGCGACGCGAACCGTGTCGAGGTGGCGAACACCACCGGTTGGCAAACGGTAACCATCGTGGTCCACAAAAAGAGCGAGATCGACACGCCCGCGTTCCGGGAGTTCCTCGCGCGCGCGGTAGAGGTCATTCAAGGGCTCAACGATGCGGCCGCAGGCGGAATTGAAGCCAACATGCCGTGGAAAAAAGACGGCGAGAAATGGCACCTCGGCGAGAAGGGCTTCCCACCCGGTAAAGGTGCCAAGTGGGACCGCGCGATTCTCCCAAAGCTGATCGCGCTCCTCAAGGAACTCGATCCCGCCATCGAGTTCAAGTGGGACACCCGAGACGCCGTCACCGTGCGCCCGCCCGGCGCCCCGCGGTTCTGGGTGCGCATCAAGACGAAAGAGCCCGACGCGCTCGAAGTGTGGTTCGCCGGTCGGCGCGGGACCGCGATACCGGCGCAGTTCGAGAAGATCGGCCGGGAATCCGTGGTCGAGGGCGACCGCGCCGACGGGAGCGAAGTTCTGAAAGTGTGGTTCGCGACCGCGGACCACTTCGACTCCGCAAAACTGAAGCCGCTCCTGAAGCCGCACCTGAAAGCGTTCCGGGCCGCGTTCGGCGACGGATCGGAAGGCGAAAAAGAAGCCGGGTAATCGGAACCGACCGGCCGGTTCCCCCCTGTACCAAACTCGCTCTGCGTTGGCCCGCCGCGTCAGTTACTCGGTCGGGCCAGAACGCCCATTCCGGAGCAGATGGAACAACCAGGGGTCGCCGCTCACCACCGCACTTCAGGTCGGGAGGGGGACCGCGGCCTTCAAGCGGCCCATCGCTCACCCCCCGCGGATGTTCAGTTCGATCTTGTTCAGGAACAACATCCGCCGGTCCCCCCGCTCAAAATAATCCTCCAGTAGCACGTCCAAATTCGGCTCGATCGTTTTCCGGCCCCACCCGTCGGCGATGCGGGTGTTGATTTGGACCCGCACGGGCTTGTTCCAGTCGATCATGTCGGAACTGAGCCACACCGTCAGGCGCTGGACCCGGAAGGTCGAGATGTCAATAAAGTTGTTCCCGCGGATGTCACCCTGTACCCGGGCCGGAACGATCGCGCCGCCGTTCGTTCCGGGCGCGCAGTCGTTCGCTTCGAGCCAGTAGAACCGGTTGTCGGATTCGCGCAGCAGAACCCACGGCTCGCGGTACGTGCCGAGCGCGAGCGTCGCCGTTCCGTTGACCCGCTTCTTCCGACTCATCCAGTCGAAAATTGTCGGGATCTCGGCGCCGTACCACTCCGCCCCGCGGCCCAAATACACGGTCGTAACCGCCGGGAACCCGTGCGGCATCCAGTTGAGGAGGATTTGTTTGAGGTTGCTCACCGAGGCCCCGGCCTGCTCACCGGTGACGATGTAGAACGGCAACTTCTGGGCGTTCCGCCACGACTCGATGAACTGCCCCTGCCACTTCGGGATCGGCGCCATCGGGACCACCCCCGCGAACAGGTCCGGGTGGGACGAGCCGATGTCCATCGCCATGTTCGCGCCTTCCGCCACGCCACACAAGAACACCCGGTCGTTGTCGACAGTGAAGTGCCGCACCACGTCGCGCAGTGTCGCGGTGACATAAGCGTGGTCCTCGCCGCGCCACTGCCACCCGTCCTTCGCGAACTCCCCGACCCATTCCGGGGCGATCACAATGTACCCGTTCTTCTCAGACTCCTTCATCAGCGGGGCGAGGATCCGTTCCGCGTCGATCCCCGGCGTGGTCAGCGCGATCAGAACCGGGTACGCGCGCCCGTGGTGGTACTCGGGTGGCAGTTTCACAAGGTAATCGATTCCGGTCGGGAACCCACTCGCGGGGCCGGACCGCCGCCGGTACACCTCGCCGGAAACCCCTTTCCCAAGCGCAACCGGCTTCCCGGAACGGTTGTCGAGGTCTTCGGGATCGACCGGCGGCAGCAGGGAGATGATCTGCGCGAGTTGCGGGATCTCCAGTTTTACGTTCTGCTTAAAATCCGCCTGGAGGCGGTTGCGGCCCGCGATCGTGTCGGTGCGCTGGTGCTCCAGGATGCGTTCGCGCGCGGCCCAGATTTTGAGCGCCGAATCAATGTTCGGCGTCGCCCCATTTCGACCCATGACCCAACCGCTGATTGCGGTTGCGAGCAGTTCGTTGGGCGTCTTCGTTGGCTGCTTGTCGGCGGCGCGCTCGCGCTCGGCCTGGAGCGCGAGCGTCACGAAGGTCTCGATCCGGCCGGCCGAATCGGGGTGCAACTCTCGCAAAACGTACGCAGCAGCCTCCGTCAGCGCGCCTGACTCGGGCGTGAGCGATTTTGGCGGCACCCACGCTACCGCGCCCAACCCCCCGCCGGCGCCAAGAAGGGGCACCGCCGCGCGCCGCCCAGTTACGTTGTCGATCAGGCCGGCGAGAACCCGGCGGGCCGTGTCGTACCGCTCCTGCCCGATCTTGAGGTCGGCGCCGACCTTTGCGGCGCGGGCCACCTCCTTCGGCCCGGCGGTCTTCTCGGGGAAGATTGCCAGGAGTTCGGCGGCGTACTTGTAGCGCCCGGCCGCGAGCGCCACCTCCGCCTCCTTCACCACGAGTTCCGCCGTCGCCTGCGTGATCTCCTTTTGGAGCTTGTCGAGCGCGTCCTGAGCCTCCTTCGGCATCGGCCCGACGAGGTCTTTGTTGAGCCGCTCGAGTTCATCCTTAGCGGCCTGGATCCACCCGGCATCGAGCATGAACTTGGCAATCGCGGTCCGTTTGATCGGGTCGCACTTTCCGTCCGGCTCGGACAGCTCTTTGTGCATCACGAGCAGCTTACGGATCATCTTCGGGTCCCACTCGTTGGTGCGGTATGCGACTCGCCACACGTGTGTTGCCGACACCATGTAAATGAAGTACGGGTCGAGGTGTGTGATCTGCTGTTCGAGCCCCCGCCGGACTCCGTTCGTCTCCTTAACCGTAAGAACGCGCACCCACTTCTCGTTGAACTCCCCGGTCGCGAGGGTCTGCGCAACGGTGCTGAGCGGTTGGGGGTTCCGGTATCCGGTGAACCTCATCGTGTAGGCCTTGTAATCCGGCCGGATCTTCGCGTCCGGGCTGATCTCACCGAGTTGCTTGGCGTGCGTGCTGAAAATGGTAACCTTCGGCCCCTCGTCGATCATGTCAAGACCGTTGGCCTTCACCATCCGGACGGACGTGCCCGAGGCCTTATCGAAAACCGTCTCCGACTCCTTGCGAACGTTCCCCTGGATGATGAACCCGTCTTTGAGGATCACCACTTCGGCCCCCGACACGAGCGCCGAGGCGCCCGCGAAGAGAGCGAGCGCGAGAACCGAGCGCGTGCAGCGTGAAGTCATCGGTGGCTCCGGTCAGGGGAGGCGGATCGGTCACTTCATTGTTTCGCGAACGAGGGTCCGGATCAAGTTCGGCGTAGAATCGGCTCGAACGAGCGGCCCGCGCGCAGGTATACTGTGAAGCTAACCCACCTGCCCCACCGCCGTTGGCCGGAGACCACGGGATGCCCATCCGGTTCCGCTGTTCCTACTGCAATCGCCTGCTCGGGATCGCGACCCGAAAGGCCGGCACTGAAACGACGTGCCCGCACTGCGGGTACGCGATCGTGGTTCCCATGCCCAACGAAGACGAGGCAAAAACCGAGCGCGTGAGCGTTGGGGACGTAGACCAGTCGCTCGGGCACCACCTCACGGAGCGGATGTCGGAACCTGCGACCCAGGTTCTGGAACCCCCGCGCGCGGAGTTGCCTAAACCGGCACCCCCGAAGGTCGCAGCGCCGAAACCCCGCTCCGCGGAAGCACCTGCGGCAAAGGCACCACAAGAATCGAAACCGCAGCCGCCTGCCGACCCGGACGACCCACCGCTATTCGAGGGGGATCTCGACGACCTGTTCGCCAACTCCTCCGCGCCCGCCGCAGCGGACCGCCCGAAAGCCGTTCCGACCACCGGACAGGATGCGCTGAGCATCGGCGACCCGCCGCGCGTCATCGTGCTCAGCGCCCAGAAAGCGACGCTGCTCATGGGCGGTGTCGTGGTGCTGCTCGCGGTCGCGTTCGCGGCCGGGTACTTTGTCGCCCGCTGACGCTCACTTCACCCGGCGGATGCGGTGACTGATGGTGTCGCCGATGTAGAGCGCCCCATCCGGGCCAACCGCAACCCCGTGGGGGCGGCCGAGGGTGGCTGCGGTTGCGGGTCCGTTGTCACCCAAACCGGGAGCCTTGGTGCGGCCCTTCCCCGCCGCCGTTGTTACGATGCCGGTCTGCACGTCGATCTTGCGAATCGCCTCGTTCTCGGTGTCCACTACGAACACGTTACCCGCCTTGTCGATGTCGATCTCTTTTGGCCCGTCGAAGGTCGCTTCCAGCGCCTTCGCGCCGTCCCCCGTATACCCCTTCTTGCCGGTTCCGGCAAAGCGCGAGATGCTCCCCTTCCCGAGGTCAACAACCCTCACGCAGTGCCCGTTCCGCTCAACGACGTAGAGCTTGCCATCCGGACCGACCGCGACGGCCCGGGGACCGTTCAGGGTGGCGCTTTTGATCGGCCCGCCATCGCCCGAGGTGACACTTTTTCCATTCCCGAGAACGGTGTCGATGGTGCCTTTCTTCAGGTCCACCACCCGGACGCGGTGCCCGGCCACATCAGCGACAAACAGCTTGCCCTTCCCATCGAGGCACAGCCCGTTGGGCTCGACCAGCAGCGCCTTCGCAGCGGGGCCGCCGTCGCCGCCGAATCCGGACTTGCCGCCGGTCCCGGCGATTGTGGAAATGAACGCCGTCTTGGCGTCCACCTTGCGCACGCAAAAGTTCAATCGGTCCACGATGTAGAGGTTGCCGCCGGGGTCGAGCGCGAGGCCGTAAGGTTCGTTGAGGCTCGCCTCCGTCGCCTTTCCGCCGTCACCACTGAAGCCCTTCTTCCCGTTCCCCGCGACAGTGGAAATGGTGCCGGTATTCGCGTCCACTTTGCGCACGCGATGGTTGTTCGTATCCGAAAAGTAGAGATTCCCGGCGGCGTCGAAAGCCACATCGAACGGCTGATCGAGTTCGGCTTTCGCTGCCGGACCGCCGTCGCCGGCGAACCCCTTCTTACCCGTCCCGACCGGCGAGGTGATGACGGGCGCGGGGTCCGCGCCAACGGAAACGAGGACCAGCACCAGGGGGAGCATGGCACAACTCCAGTTCTCGAAAAGTCCCGACAACCATGGCATTTTAGCGATCACTAATTATGCTCCAGCAGCACGATTCCGCTGAATTTGCTTGAGCCCTTCCCGTACCGGGTCGCCACAGGACGATGCCGTTCGGACGGGCTAAACCTTCGCTCCTCCTGCGCCCTTCCCGTGACCATCACGCGACCCTATTCCCCTGGCTCTTTACGCTTCTTCTTCGGCGGTATCATCGGTTTGTCTCCACGCGCGCGGAGGTTGTGACCCGTATCGCGCCTTCGGCCCCCAGTCGACAACCACGGACGGCCGGGGCCGTGATTCTGTTCCACCTGCCTTCCAACGGCGAATGTGTACACCACCCGCTCGGTCACCTCTTCCACCCCGGCCCCGGGCTTGCCCTTGTGCCGCTTCTTCTTACCCGACCGTGTCCCGGGTGGCTAATGCACCATGCAGTCACTGTGCCCTGCCCTGCACCTGGCGATGAGCAGTCCAAACGGAACTCTGGCGGGGATGCGTGACAGACCAGCAGCTGCAAAGGTCGGTTTGCGTGCCCAACAAAACCTGATCCGTTCTGCTCGCCCTTCTGCTCACGGTCCACCCAAGACGGACTACTTGAAACGACCGGTCTCGGTAAAACGTTCGGCGTCGGTTCCGCGCCCGTGGCGCGGGCTACCGCCCCCAGGAGCGGCGTCATGAAAACCAAAGCAGAGATAGTGCTGGACTGGCTCCCGCGGTACACCGGCCGCCCCGTGGAGCAGTTCGGCAAGTACGTCCTGCTCACCAACTTCGCGCACTACGTCGAGATGTTCGCCGAAAAATACGGTGTCGAGATCCTGGGGCGCGACCGGCCCATGACCTCGGCGACCGCCGAGAACATCACCATCCTGAACTTCGGGATGGGAAGCGCAATGGCCGCGACCGTAATGGACCTGCTCTCCGCGATCGAGCCGAAAGGCGTACTCTTCCTGGGGAAGTGTGGCGGGCTCAAGAGCACGAAGGTCGGTGATTTTCTGTTGCCGATCGCGGCGATCCGGGGAGAGGGCACGAGTCTCGATTACCTCCCGGCGGAGGTCCCCGCGCTCCCGTCGTTCCGGCTCCAGGCCGCAGTTGCGGCCGGGTGCATGAAGCACAACATCGATTACTGGACCGGCACAGTGTACACGACCAACCGCCGCGTTTGGGAACACGACGAGCGGTTCAAACAGTACCTCCGCGACATCCGCGCCAGCGCGATCGACATGGAAACCGCAACTGTTTACGTGGTGGGGTTCGTGAACCGGATCCCCAAAGGTGCTCTGCTGTTAGTGTCCGACAACCCGATGACACCAGAGGGCGTGAAGACCTCGAAGAGCGATGCGACGGTGACCGAGCGGTACGTTCAGAAGCACCTGGACGTGGGCGTCACCGCGCTGATGGAGCTGCGCGACTTCGGCTCATCGGTGCGGCACCTGCGGTTCGAGGAGCACCCGGGGTAACGACACGAAACGAAGTCTGTGGATTCGCAGATCACACAGACGCCATCCCTTAAGGAACCTGACGGAATTTCCGACCACGAGCCCCGAAAACACGGATGGAAATGAATCAATAACCACCTGACGATATTTAACCACCTGGCGATCTTCTTCTCCACAGATCGGCCCGAAGGCAGTCGGATCTCGGCAAACCCCGGCAAACCCCACACTCGCAGGGCTTGAGACTTCAGAACGTGCAGGCAACTCCCAACCACCCCAAACTAATTTTTACGGGGCCACCAAGGTCACTTGAAGCAACTGGTTTGTTTGACCCCCGCCATCTTCCTTCCGCTTCTGCCCCTTCACCCAAGAACTATTTACCGGAGGCCCGCTGTGCCACTCCGCCTCTCGCTCCTGCTCGCCGCTCTGGTAGCATCCGCGCCCGCGCCCGCGGCCGAGCCGCCCGCGAAACTCGCACCGCACTTTCGCCCCCCTGCGGCACTCGCGAACAACCTCGGCGGCTACCGCTCGCCGCTCATGTTCGGCGATGGCTCTCAAGTAGAGGACGCAAAGGGCTGGCCCCGGCGCCGCGAAGAGATCCTCAAATACTGGCACGGGCAGATGGGCTCGTGGCCCGCGCTCCTCGAAAAACCAAAAGTGGAGCTCGGGCCGAAGGAGGACCATTCCGGCGTCGCGCTGCACAGGCTCAAGATCGAGACCGCACCCGGGCGGGTGGTTGAAGACGCGTACCTGCTCGTCCCGCCGGGAAAGGGGCCGTTCCCCGGCGTAGTCGTGGTCTTCTACGAGGCGGACACTGCGATCGGAAAAGGGAAGTCCCCGTTCCGCGATTACGCCATCCAACTCGCGAAGCGCGGGTTCGTCGCGCTCTCGCTCGGCGGCGACCCGAACACTTATTACCCCACGAAAGACACGTGCAAGATTCAGCCGCTCTCGTTCCACGCATACGAAGCCGCGAACTGCTGCACCGCGCTCGCACACATGCCGAACGTGGACCCGAAGCGGATCGGAATCGTGGGGCACTCGTACGGGGGGAAGTGGGCGATGTTCGCGTGCGCGCTGCATGACAAGTTCGCATGTGGCGCATGGTCCGACCCCGGAATCGTGTTCGACGAAACGCGCCCGAACGTGAACTACTGGGAGCCGTGGTATCTGGGGTTCGACGCGAAATTGGAGAAGCAGCGCGAGCGAGGCATTCCCGGCGCCAAAAACCCACGCACCGGACCGTACAAACAGATCGTGGCCGACAGGCGCGACCTGACAGACCTGCACGCGCTCGTGGCCCCGCGGCCCTTCCTCGTGTCCGGCGGCGCGGAAGACCCGCCGGAGCGGTGGAAGGCACTCAACCACGCCGTTGCGGTGAACAAACTGCTCGGCGCGGAGAACCGCGTCGCGATGACCAACCGGAAAGAGCACTCGCCGGACGCCGAATCGAACGAGTTGTTGTACCTGTTCTTCGAGTCCGTCCTGAAGACTCAGAAGTAAGCGCGCGGAGCTCGGGCCAATTTACGTTGGGTCGCAGGAAATGGGTGACGAATGCGGCGCGCGTTGAGAGTTGAGAGTTTGCCGCCTCCTGACGAGTCCGCCGCGTCAGTAGGGAATCATTGCCGATACGCAGCGGACCTGAGCCGGTGTCAAATGCAGCGCCCTCGGTAAGTTCCTGTCGCCGAGGGCCAAATCAAATGGGATTCGCCAACCGATTCCGCGCGCGTTACGCGATCAGTTTCGCGAACGCCCGGCGGATGCCGGTGTGACCTTCGTGCTGATTGAGCCAGTTCGCGTCGTGGTCGAGGTCGATCCGCAGCCCGCTCTCACCCCGGTCCACGGCCCGCGCCAGGTACTCCGCTACAGGGAAATAATAGCTAGTCTGCTCCTCGCCGTTCTCCAACAGGAACGCCACCACCCCGTTCGCTTCGACCAGCGGTTTCACTTCGTCGCGCTTGATGTCGAGCCCCTGCGCGCAGGCCGAGATCTTGACGGGAACGAACTGGGTGTGCGCCCGGTTCGACGCCACGAGGTTCACGCCCTTGTTCACCACCGACAGGTACGCGCGCAGCCCGTTCACGATCAGCGCACTCGCGACCGCGCCGCCGTGCCCTTCGAGGTCGAGGATCATCCCGTTGTCCACCCGGCGGACGGGGGCCACGGGTTCGAGCGGCTCAACCGGTTCAATCGGTTCTGGGGGCAGAATGTCGTCTTCATCTTCGAGGATGCGCGGCTTCTTGCTCTTAATTTTTGGCATAACTCACCTGACTCTGATTCCGAAACAGCTAGCGTAGTGCACGGCCCGAACTTGTCGAGGCTCTGGCGCGAGATTCCGAACCGGTGCCGCACGCACGGCACCGCGTGAACTTGCACCATAGCGCACCGGCGCACGGTTTCAACACCACTTGACCAGAATCTGGGCACGGCGCGCGGCGAATCTGGGAACCTGGGGGCGGTGATGCTGTGCTCGCCCGCAACCGGATCCGACCGACCGGCGGGCTCCGCCCCCGCCCCGGTGACCCCGCGCGCGGCCCGCGAACCAGGAATCAGGTTGCTTTCGCGTGCGGCACCACTACCATCTACGCCGTACCCCGAATCCGCAACACTCTCTTTCAAGCTGAGGCTGCCCATGTCCGTGATGTACGTCGGCGAAGGTCTGGTCATCGAAGGCTCGGACCTCGACAACGTCGCCCACATCGACCTGCTCATCGGGCCGAAAACCGGTCCGGTCGGCACCGCGTTCGCCAACGCGCTCGCCAGCCAGACCGCCGGGCACACTAACCTGCTCGCCGTCGTCAGCCCGAACATCCCGGCCAAACCGGCCACCGTCACCATCACCAAGGTGACCATGAAGAAGTCGGCCCAGGTGATGCAGATGTTCGGGCCGGCCCAGGCGGCCGTGGCCCGCGCGGTCGTGGACAGCGTGGTCGAGGGCGTGCTGCCCAAGGCCGAGGCCGAGAACTGGGTGATCGTGTGCGGCGTGTTCATCGCCCCGAGCGCCAACGACAACAAGAAGATCTACAAGAACAACTACGAGGCCGTGAAGCTGGCCATCAAGAACGCGATGACCGCCTCCCCGACCATCGACGAGATCATTGCCAAGAAGGACACCCCGCACCCGTTCGAGTGATCCCAGTGGGGAACGCGGAGCTC
>DASWYH010000400.1:0-2566 GCA_036405095.1 Gemmata sp.
GCATGATGTTGAGCTGGCGCTTCGTGGAACCGCCCTTCTGGTCGCCCACAATGCCTTTAAACGGTTCGAGTCGCACGCGTTCGATGGGAACGCGCTCGTAACGATCCTGAGGGCGCCCGCTCTTCAGCGGGCGGAACACGATACTCACGACGCGGGCCATGACCGCTCCTTTCGCCTACGGGGCTCCAGCGGGGCTCCCGGATGTTGCGACGCGCGCACTCGAAGGGACCGCGCCCGTGGGACAGGCGCGCCAGCGGAGCTTCGGCTCCTTCGCGGCCTTCACCTCATCGGGCCGGCTGACGATGTGCGTGTGCGGGGCGTTCTTCAAGGTCTCGGGGTCTTCGTCCTTGATCTTCAGGAGCGCGTCGGCGAAGGCGTCGAGCGTCTCTTTGCTTTCCGTTTCGGTCGGCTCCATCATGAGCGCTTCGGCCACGACCATCGGGAAGTACACGGTGGGCGCATGGAACCCGAAGTCGAGGAGCCGCTTGCACAGGTCGATGGCGCGGATCTTCTTTTCACGGAGCAGCGAACGCCCGCTCGCAACGAACTCGTGCATACACGGCCCGGCGTGCGGGATCTCGAACCCCTCACTGATGCGCTTGCGCAGGTAGTTCGCGTTGAGCACCGCCTGCTGGCTCGCTTGCTTCAACCCGTCCGGCCCGAGCGTGCGGATGTAGCAGTACCCGCGGAACAGGATACCGACGTTTCCGAAGAAGCTGCGCACGCGCCCGATGGACTTCGGCATGTTGAAGTTCAGCTTGAACGTGCCGTCCTCTTTCACCACGACCGGCGCGGGCAGGTACGGCGCGAGGAAGTCGCGTACCGCGATCGGACCAGCCCCAGGACCGCCGCCGCCGTGCGGGCCGGTGAAGGTCTTGTGGACGTTGTAGTGCTGCATGTCGGCGCCGAAGTCGCCCGGACGGGTGACCCCCATGATGGCGTTCATGTTCGCGCCGTCGAGGTACACCAGCGCGCCCTTGCTGTGCAGCAGGTCGGTGATGGTCTTGATTTGCGTCTCGAACAGCCCGAGCGTGTTCGGGTTGGTGATCATGAACACGGCGGTGTCGTCGCCGAGCTTCGCCTTGAGGTCGTTGAGGTCGACGAGCCCGTTGGCGCCGCTCTTGACGGTGACGGTGTCGAACCCCGCGAGCGCGGCGCTGGCGGGGTTGGTGCCGTGCGCGGAGTCGGGGACGAGCACCTTCTTGCGGTGCGTCTCCCCCTTATCGCGGAAGTACGCCGCGGCAACGAACAGGGCCGCGAGTTCGCCGTGCGCCCCGGCGGCCGGCTGAAGTGACACCGCCGGCAGCCCGCTGATTTCCGCGAGGAACTGCTGCATCTCGAAGAGGATTTCGAGCATCCCCTGCGTGGTGCTGTCGTCCTGAAGCGGGTGCAAGTTGGCGTATTGCGGGAGCGCGGCGAGCCGCTCGTGCCGCTTCGGGTTGTACTTCATGGTACACGACCCGAGCGGGTAGAAGTTGGTGTCGATGCTCATGTTGCGCGCCGACAGATTCGTGTAGTGCCGAATCAGGTCGATCTCGCCCACTTCTGGCAGTGCGGGCGGTTCGCTCGCGAGGTGATCCTGCGGGATCAGCTCCGCGAGCGATTTCGACGCGGGCACATCGCACGCCGGAAGGCGGTGGCACCGGCGCCCGGGCTTCGACAGCTCGAAAATCACTTCGGTCGATTGCGTGTTGTTCATATCGTTCAACTTCCCTGGTCGGTTAATTCACCGGACGGCGCGAGCAGCGCAAGGAACTCCCCTATCGACGCGGCTAACGGGGTAAGCTCGTCTGCCGGATCAGGAAGCAGCCCCCCGTTCTCCTTCAGGTAGACCGCACCGCGGTCCCGGCCACGACACGAGACAACGAAGTCGTCCTCATACCCACGGTTCCCGGCCAAGAACACGAACCGCTCGCTCAAGTCCCACTCGTCGCGGTCGTAAATCGTCCGATCGACGAGTTCGCAACTGACCGTATCGTCATTGAAGTCCGGGTCGGTGAGACACACGAACTCATCAAGGGCCAGTTCGACCCGCCCCTCAGCCTCGGGCAGCACGAGCGAGCCACGTAGCCTGCCGAGGCCGTAGTTCAGCAGCACCGCGCGCAGCTGCGGCGGCAGGACGACACCGAGTTCGGCCTCGGCCGCGTCGAGGTCGCTCGGTTCGGCGCGACGCCCGATGAATGTGCGGGCGAGGTGGCCACAACACACCCCAACCGGCGGCCGGCTCACGCGCGCAACCCAGACCGGATCGAGCGGCGCGGCTCGAGTGCGCAGGGCTTTTTCCTTCCGCCCACTGCCCGCCCATTCGCACTCGGCGCGGAGGTACGGGCCGCGGGGGTCGGCGCGGTCGTCGAGCCAGTCGGCGTACACCAGCCGTGGGGTATCGTCGCCGGGGCTGTCTACAATCGCACGGATGAACGCCTCGTCCTCGTTCATCGCTGCCCTCCGCGTAGCACGACCCGAATGATGTGGCGGATGGCGATAATCACCGTGTCACCATCGCGCGAGAGGTAGCGCAGCGTCTCGCCGTGGAGGGGAAAGACGACCTGTTTAGCGCTATACACCG
>DASWYH010000401.1:0-5598 GCA_036405095.1 Gemmata sp.
TTCGTCGGCCGCGGTCGCGGTGGTGCCAAACGCCAGGGCCAAAACCATTCCGACGCCGAGTAGGGTCCGCATTCCACGCTCCTGTGTGACGGTACAGCGCCCGCGCGGCGCCTCAGAACACAGTACGCAAGCCCCGGGCCAACGTCAGC
The DNA here is from genome assembly GCA_036405095.1 of Gemmata sp. GTDB lineage: Bacteria > Planctomycetota > Planctomycetia > Gemmatales > Gemmataceae > Gemmata. The sequence continues at coordinate 150 of DASWYH010000401.1, forward strand.
GCCAAACGCGCCCCGCGCGGGGTTCTCATTTCCGCTCCGGTTCGGGTTCCGGGTCGGGCGCCGAAACGCCCAGCCCGCGAATCAGGAGCGGCAGCGTGAGGCCCTGCCCCACGAGGGTCGCGAAGATCACCGCGAAGGTGAGCAACTGGATCAGGTCGCGCCCCGGGAACGGCTTCCCGCTCGCGGTGGTGAGGGGCAGCGCGAGGGCCGCCGCCAGCGACACCGCGCCCCGCATCCCGGTCCAGCCCACCACCATCACGTTCTGCCACGACGGGTACGGGGCCGGGCACCCGAACCGGTTATCGATCCACCGCGGCAGGTACGCCCCGGGGAACATCCACACCAACCGCGCGCCGATCGCCGCCGCGGACACGCCCGCCGCGCCCACGAGCAGTTCCGCCGGGGCGCGCGGGTCGTGGAACTGGTCCATGACCTGGCGCAGCGCGAACCCGACGAGGATGAACACTAGGCCGTTCAGCAGGAACTCGATCCACTCCCAAACGGCCCGCGCCTCTTCGTAGAGTTCGTCGGTGAACACCTCCTCGCACCGGTTCCCGACCCACAGCCCGGCACTCACGGCCGCGAGCACCCCCGACAGGTGCAGGTGCTCCGCGGTCAGGTACACCGCGAACGGGGTGAGCAGCGTGATCGTGATGACGAGCTTCGGGTCGGCGAGCCCGAGCCGGTCGAGCCACCCGTGGAGCCGCACGACGAGCCACCCGCCGGCGAGGCCGACCGCGACCCCGCCGGCGCCCACCACGACGAACTGCACCCCGGCGTCGGCGAGCGAGAACGCGCCCGTAACGACGGCGGCGAGCGCGAACCGCAGCGCCACGAGCGCCGTCGCGTCGTTCACCAGGCTCTCCCCTTCGAGGATGGTGACGATGAGCGGCGGCACCCGGAGCCGCTGGGTGATCGCGACCGCGGCGACCGCGTCCGGCGGGGACACGATCGCACCCAGCACGAACGCCGAGGGCCACGGCAGCCCGAGCAGGTAGTGCGCGACCGCCGCAACCGTAAACGTGGTGAACAGCACCAGCCCGACCGCGAGCAGCGTGATGGCGCGCAACTGGGAGCGGAACGCGGGCCACGGGGTGCGGAACGCCGCCGCGTACAGGAGCGGCGGGAGGAACAGCAGGAACACGATTTGCGGATCGAGGCTGAACCCCGGGGTCCAGGGCTGCAGCCCCAGCACCAGCCCGCCCATAACGAGGAAGATCGGTTCCGCGATGCCCAGTTTCCGAGCGATCAGGGCCAGTACCACCGTGACCGCGAGCAGGGCGAGAACCAGTTCGACCGGGTGGAACACACCGCGCCTCCGTGAGCCGTGCGTGAGCCGGGAGGGATAAAGATATCGTGCGCGCGTTGACGCCGACAGCCCGACCCGCGTACCCTCTCCTCACCCTCCCACCACTCCGAGGTTGCGCCATGCCACGCACGCGAGTTCTCGCCCCGCTCCTGCTCCTGTTCTGCGCGTCGTTCGCACGCGCGGACAAGATCAGCCTCGTCGCCGGTGGCGGCACCGGACCGGACGGGAGCGAAGCCACCAAAGCCAAGATGATCCAGACGTTCGGCGTCGATTTCGATGACCGCGGCACCACCTACATCGTCGAGATGGCGAAGGGCGAGCGGCTCCGCACCGTGGCGGACGGGAAGTTGGTCACACTCGCCGGCACCGAGGGCAAGAAGGGCGGCGAGGGCGACGGCGGCCCCGGGCTCAAGGCCACGTTCAACGGCATGCACTCCCTCGCGGTTGGCCCCGATGGCAAGGTGTACCTCGCGGACACCTGGAACAACCGCGTGCGGGTGTTCGACCCGGGCACCGGCACCATTGAGGCGTTCGCGGGCACCGGCACGAAGGGGTTCTCCGGCGACGGCGGCCCCGCGAAAGATGCGAAGTTCGGCGGGGTGTTTTGTGTCGGCTTCGATCCCGAGAAGAAGAACCTCTACCTCACCGACCTCGACAACAAGCGCATCCGCAAAGTGGATCTCGCCACAAAGGTGGTCACCACGGTGGCCGGCAACGGCGAGCGCGGCGTCCCGAGAGCCGGTGCCAAAGCGACCGAGCAACCGCTCGTTGATCCGCGTGCGCACGCGGTGGACAAGGACGGTAACCTCTGGATCTTGGAGCGCGGCGGGCACGCGCTTCGCGTCGTTGATAAGGGTGGCAACATTCGCACCGTGGCCGGGACCGGAAAAGCTGGTATGGGGAGCGGTAAAGCCCTCGAAGCGGCCCTAAACGGCCCCAAACACCTTTGCATCGACCGCGACGGAAGCGTTCTCATCGCCGACACGGAGAACCACCGGGTCGTGCGCTTCAGCCCAAAGGACAACACGCTCACCGTGGTTGCGGGCACCGGCAAGAAGGGGAACAGTTTGGGCGCCGGCGACCCGCTGAAGGCCGAGTTCAGTCAGCCGCACGGGGTGGTCGTTCACCCCAAAACCGGTGACGTCTACATTTCCGACGCGAACAACGGTCGTGTGCTGAAGATCGTCCGCGAATAGAGCAGGAAGCCGAACCGGAGGTGACGCCCCGAACGAGCGATGCGAACGCACGGGGCTTTCGGGGAGTTTTATCGTCGCGAATTCGAGAAGCGCGGACCGCTGAAACGTGGCAACTGCTGTCGTGTGGTTGCATTCGGCACGAAGGCGTAAACCCCGCTCGGGCGTCAAGCCGGCGCCACGAGCCAACGGTTTATTGGGGGGGGGACTGCCCTTCCCCGTTCCGCGTCAGACGTTGACCTTCTCGAACGGCTTCACCTTCACGGGCTTCACGACCAGCCCGCTGCGGATCGCGGACGCGGACACCCACACCCGCTTCGCCTCGCCGTCCACCATGCACAACACCTTTTGCAGGTTCGGCTTGAACTTCCGCCGGCTCGTGCCGAGGATCTTCTTACCGACGCCGCCGAGGTATTTTGCCTTACCGCGGTACTTCTTGCGGTTACCGAAGACCGCCTTCTTGCCGGTAAAAACGCACGTCTTGGCCATGATGGTTCCCGTCGTAAAGTCGCAAGGTCAAAAGCCGTCAGGTCGAAGCCGGGACCGTAAATGGTCTGTGATCTTCGACCCTACGACTTTCCGACTTGTGACTTTCTACTATAGCGGTCGCTCCGACCGTGGCAAGGATTCCGGCCGCTCGATATACCTTGAGAACTTCAAGTCGCGGACCGTAACGTCAGCAAGTCGAAAATCATAAGACCTTATCGAGTGTGGGTTTTGGCTTTACAACTTCCGACTCGGCGAGATTGACCCGAAGTCCTTGGTCCGAATCTGACTCCCGCGGAGACGCCATGCCAGAATCCGAGTCGCCCCAGGTCGTCCGGGACCGGCGCAGCGCCCAGCGCGCGGTCGAGATCGCGTGTCTGGCCCTGCCGAGCGTGGCCCTGTTGGTCGCCGACCTCCCCGACGACGCGCGCGCGTTCCGGATGCTCTGGTTCGCCGGGGCCGCGGTCCTGGGCGCGGTTCTGCCGTTCCTGTACTGGGGGCCGTACCGGGCTCTGGGGTTCGTCCCGCTCGCGGCGGTGGTGTGGCTCGCGGCAGCCGCGCACGGGGTGTACTGGCACGAGTGGCCCGGGTGGGCACACGGCCTGCCGCTGGGGATCGTCGCCGGGGCCAGCGCGCGCGGCCGGCGCGGCAAGGAACCGTGGGCCGAAACCGCGCTCCTTGGCGCCGCGGTCCTCCTCGGGGCGGGCGTGACCTGGGTCGTCTTTGTGCGGGGGCGGCCGTTCGAGGTGGCCGAGTGGTTCGTCTTGCTCGCGGCAGTCGCCCTCGTCGGGTGGTCGTGGGTGCGGCTGTTCCGCCCGGTGTTCGAGTTGTCACTGGAGCCGCTGTTCTGGCTGATGTACCGGGTGCGGTGGCGCGGCCCCGGCTTCGCCGATTTCCCGCGCACGGGGCCGTGCCTCGTGATCGCCAACCACGGGTGCTGGCTCGACCCCATTTTCCTGGTGAAGGTGCTTCCGCGGCCGATCACCCCGATGATGACCTCCGGGTTCTACGACCTGCCGGTCATGCGCCGGCTGATGGTGGCGTTCGGGGTGATCCGTGTCCCGGACCGCGCGCTCAAGAAAGAGGCCCCGGAGGTGCAAGAAGCGGTTGCGGCGCTGGACCGCGGCGAGTGCGTGGTGATCTTCCCCGAGGGCTACCTCCAGCGCTCGGCCGACAGGGAACTCCGGCGGTTCGGGCAGGGCGTGTGGAAGATCCTGAAGCAGCGCCCGAACACGCCCGTGTTTGCCGCCTGGATCGAGGGCGGGTGGGGGAGCTACACCTCACACGCCAACGGCGCGCCGACGAAGAACAAGAGACCCGATTTCCGCCGGGCCATCCGCGTCGGGTTATCGGCCGGGGTGACGGTTCCGTCCGAGGTGCTGGACGGGCACCTCCCGACGCGAACGCACCTGATGAATTTGGTCAGCGGAGCCCGGACCCATTGGGGACTCGAACCGCTCCCGCGGTTCGAGCTGCCGACAAAAGCGGAAGAAGCGGCCGAGCCGGAAGAAGGTGCTCCCGACGAAGGCGCCGAAACGAAGTGAGCGGGCCGTTGACCCCCGACACGAGGTCAACGGCCCGCTCGCTCCGGCGGCTCAGGGGGACATTAAGCCGAAGTGGGGCGGCTGCTGCGGAACGCCTGCATCACCTCGTACAGGTCGTTGCTGACGACCACCTCGTCATCGAGGAAGTCTTTGAGCCAGATGAAGTTCATGCGCTGGGCCATCGCCATGACCGGGAGCAGATCGCCAAGGCGCACGCGGACATCGGGCTCGGTGTCCGGTGCCGTCTCTTCGGGCTCGGGAGTGTAGAGCTTCAGTCGGGTTGCCATGTCATCCTCCGTGGCGAGCGCGCTCGGCTCCGGTCCCCCGTGGGCCGCGCAGGTTCCCCAACCCGCGCCACCCGCGCCGGTAATCCGAGCAGGATCTCACCTGTTTAGTCGGTCGGTGAAAGCGGGTAACTTCAGCGCGACCCACGAAGAGCGGCGGATTGAGTACCCGAGTAGATAAGATGTACCAGGGCGCGAACCGGCGCCATCTCCGTAGGTGGAAATATGTACCATGCCGACCACGTTCGCGGTTCTCGGTAGCGGTGGGTGGGGCACGGCCGTGGCCCTGCTGCTGGCGCAGAACCCCAAACACCGGGTCCGCCTCTGGAGCGCCCACCCCGAAAGCGCGGTGCTGCTGAGCATGGCCCGCGAAAACACGCGCCTGCTCCCGGGCGTGAAGTTGCCCGATGCCCTTCAGATCTCGTTCGACTCGGCCGAAGCGACCGACGGGGCCGATTGCTGGGTCACCGCGATCCCCACGGCCTACTTACGCGCGACGCTGCGGCGTTTCGCCAACCTGCGCAAGGCCGATGTGCCCGTGGTGAGCCTGACAAAGGGGCTGGAGGTTGCCACGTTCCGCCGCCCGTCGGAGATCATCACGGAGGTTCTGGGGACCGAGACGGTCGCCGTTCT
>DASWYH010000402.1:0-1643 GCA_036405095.1 Gemmata sp.
CGGCGTCGAGTTGCGCCTGCGCCGCATTGTCGATGTAAGTGACATCCACCTTGATGGGCCGCGAGCCGATCCTCTTCAGCTTGCCGGCGCGGGCCGCGTCGATGATGCGCGGAATGAGGTGCGGGTCGCCCGGACCGAAAATCAGGTGCGGGCGGAGCGAAACGGTCGCGAGGTCGGGACCGTTCGCGGCCAGAACCGCTTTCTCCGCTTTCGCCTTCGTCTCGGGGTACGGCGCGTCGAAGCGTTTGGGGTACGGCAGCGATTCGTTCGCGCCTTCGTTATCGGCGCCCGCGTGAACCACGCTCGGCGTCGAAGTGTAGACGAGCCGCCGGACGCCCTGTTTCTTGCACGCCGCGACGACGTTTTGGGTGCCGACCACGTTCGTGTTGACGAAGTCCGAGTAGCGGCCCCACACGCCCGCCTTCGCCGCGACATGGAACACGACATCGCATCCCGCCACCGCGCGCTCGACGGACTCCAGGTCCGCGAGGTCGCCGAGCGACTGCTCCACGCCGAGTTCATCGAGCCACGGGTACGCGGAGCGGGTGAACGAGCGGACGGAGTCGCCCCGCTGGCGGAGCAGTCGCACGACCGCCCCCCCCAGAAAGCCCCCGCCGCCCGTTACAACCGCCTTCACGCCAGCTCCTCGGGTTTCCAGTTCGGACCGAACTGCCGATCCGCCTCAACCGCGAGCTTCTCGCGGAAGATCTTCGAGTTGTGCCGCACGTCCACCGGGAAACGATAGTGGGGGAGAAACGTTGTCACGGCCTTCGTGTGCGCAAACCGGATTGCGGTAGCACGAAGCGCCGCTCGCATCTGCTCCCACATTTCCTGCCCCCCGGCGAGACCGCCGTTCGTTTGGCGGGGCGAGTCACCCGCAGCTCCGTTAGGGTCGATCTCAACGAACAGCACCGGCTGCGTCACCCCGTTTCGCGTCACGCCGACCAGCGCGGTTCGTGCGACACCCGGAACCGTGTTGAAGATCGGCTCCACCATATCGGTGAACAGTGTACCGTGCGGGGTCACGACGCGGTGCGCCTTGCGGCCACAGAACCACAGGCGCCCTTGCGCGTCAAGATACCCGACATCGCCCATGCGGTGCAGGATGTCGCCGGTTTTCGGGTCGCGAATCTTCGCCAGCTTGGTTGCTTCGGGACGATTGTAGTACGTTCTCGTTACGACCGGCCCGCGAATCACGAACTCACCGACCTCGCCCGGCGGCGCGAGTAGCGAATCGTCCCACTCCGCGAGCCGCTCGTCGGTGATGCGGATCACCTGTACTTCCATGCCCCGGACGGTGCGCCCGACGCACACGCCCTTGCCAATATCTGTGAGATGCCGGGTGTCCGATAGGATCTCGCGGCTGCCGATATTCGCAACGGGGAGCGCTTCGGTTGCTCCGTAGGGCGTGAACACTTCGGCCCCGTCTGGAAGCAGCCGAACGAAGCGCTCCAGGGAAGCCGCCGACGCCGGGGCGCCGGCAGAGATCACGCGCCGAAGGGTAGCGAACCCCGGCCGCAAGGCCGGGGGTGCGTGTGCAGGCGCGGTATCCGTCTGCGTGAGGGCCGCTGCGCCCACCCCTGCTGCGCCTGCCCCCACTGCGTCCGCCCCTGCTGCCCCCGCAGAACCCACCCCCGCCGCGC
>DASWYH010000403.1:0-2843 GCA_036405095.1 Gemmata sp.
CTTGAACTCAGCGTTCAGATGGCTGCCGGTCCGCATGAGCCCGGGGCACGCGGTGGTCACCACGATCCCGTGGCGCGCGACCTCGGCCCGAAGCCCGTCCGAAAAGCCGACCAGCGCGAACTTGCCGGCCGAGTACGGGAGCAGGTGCGGGACCGCGACCTTCCCACCGACCGAGGCGACGTTCACGATGCGCCCGCTCCGGCGCGCCTTCATCTCAGGGAGCACCTCGAGCGTCGTATAGAGGGGCGCCCAGAAGTGCGTTTGCAGCGACTGCTCGTAGTCCTCCGCCCGCATCGTCTCGGCCGGACCGACCCGGATCACCCCGGCGTTGTTGATGAGCACGTCGATCGGGCCGTTCCGCTGCCGGGCGACTGCGACCAGTTCGCGAACACGGTCCCGGTCCGTCACGTCGCACTCGATCGCCGCCACCCGCGCGCCGGCCCCCTCCAGTTCGCCCAGCGCGCGGGACAGTTCGCTCGCGTCGCGGCTGCAGATCGACAGGCGCGCCCCCGAACCGGCAAGCTGGCGCGCGAGCACCAGCCCCAGCCCGCGCGACCCGCCGGTGATGAGCACGTGCCTGTTACGGAAGTCGTACCGTGGCTTCAGGGCACGGTACGTCAGGTACCCGCCGACCCCGAGAGCGGTGAGGAGCAGCCCGCGGTTCATAACGTCTCCCGTTCGTCCGGTTACGGTTTGAGAACGACCTTGATGAACTCGTCTTTCTGGTCGGCGAACTCGCGGTACGCCCGCGCCGCGTCCGCAAGCTTGTACCGGTGCGAGACGACGAGTGACGGGTCGATCTCGCCCCGCTCGATCCCGCCCATGAGCGGCTTCAGGTATTTGTGAACGTGGGTCTGCCCCATCTTGAACGTCAGCCCCTTCGCGAACGCCGCGCCCATCGGCAGCTGGTCCAGCAGGCCGCCGTACACGCCCGGGATCGAAACGGTGCCGCCCTTGCGACACGCCATGATTGCCATCCGCAACGCCGTCGGCCGGTCCGTCGCCATGTAGGTTGCGGTCCTCACGCGGTCGTAGATGCCCGCGAACCCGGTTCCGTGCGCCTCTAGGCCGACGGCATCAATGCACGCATCCGGTCCGCGGCCGGCGGTGAGTTCGTCGGGCGTGCGGAGCAGATCGACCCGTGCGAAGTTGACCGGCTCCGCCCCGCACTCCCGGCGCGCCTTCTGAAGACGCCCGTCCACGTCGTCGATCGCGATGACGCGCCCCGCGCCGAGTAAGAACGCGCTCTTGATGCAGAACAGCCCGACCGGACCGCAGCCCCACACCGCGACCGTGTCGCCGGGCTCGATGCTGCAGTTCTCCGCGGCCATGTACCCGGTCGGGAAGATGTCGGTGAGGAACAGCGCCTGTTCGTCGGAGAGGTGCGCCGGCACCTTGCACGGCCCGACATCGGCGAACGGCACGCGCACTCGGCCAGCCCGCCCGCGCACCCTCCGAGCAGGTGCGAGTACCCGACCAGTCCGCTCCGCGAGTACCCGTAAACGGTCTCGGCCCGGTCCGCCCGCGGGTTGGAATTGTCGCACGCGGAGTAGAGCTGTTTCTTGCAGAAGAAGCACCCACCGCACGCGGGGGTGAAGGGCACCACCACACGGTCGCCCTTTTGCAAGTTGATCACGTCGCGCCCGGCCTCGACCACCTCGCCCATGAACTCGTGCCCGAGGATGTCGCCGGGCCGCAGGGTCGGGATGTACCCGTCGTACAGGTGCAGGTCCGAGCCGCAGATTGCGGTGCTCGTGACCCGGATGATGGCGTCGCGCGAGTTCAGGATCTTCGGATCGGGGACGCTCTCAACCGCGACATCCTTCTTGCCGCGCCAGCATAGCGCCTTCATGGGGCTCCTCGGTGGGTGTAGTAGAGGGCCGAACGGGTTCGGTCTACCGCCGGCCGTGCGGCTGGCCCTGCGTCGTGGGGATCTCACCGGCCTCCAGAATCTGCTTGAATCGGCGCATGTCGGCCCGGATCTGTGCGTCGGGCGACTGCCCGATGAGGTACGCAACCGCCCCACCGAGTTTCCCGGCCGGCGGGTCGTATTTGAGTTCCACGCGCACTTCCGTGCCCCGCCCGTGGGACAACTCGGTGAAGTGGACGGAGCCGGCACAGTCCACGTCCGCGCCGTCGAGCGATTTCCAGCCGATCACCCGGTTCGGGGTGTCGGTCACGATCTCCGCGTCCCACTCCACTTTGAGCCCGAGCGGCCCTTTGGCGACCCAGTGCGAGCGGTTGTCGGTCGTGGTGTCCACATCGACCAGGTGAGTCATGAACCGCGGCAGGTTCTCAAGGTCGCGCCAGAACCGGTACACCTCTGCGGCCGGTTTGTTCACGACGATCGCGTGTTCGACCCGCGCACCGTGCCCAGCGGTCACTGCCGTGCTCTTCGCAGTCGAGTCGGCCGTGCTCACGCCGAGCGCCTGGGAGACAGGGCAGTTCCCGGTCAGCCCGCGGTAGATGAGATAGGTACCGGCAACTGTTGAGAGGACCGGGTTCGTGCGCCCGCTGAGGCACAGGGCCGCGATGGTGCCGCCTGCGGCCAGCGACAGCCAGCGTCCGTTGGCGCCCACGTTGGTGCGCGCCGGGGGAAGGTCGCGCGCCGCTCGAGCGACCCCCGAATTGAGACCGGCAGTTGACTTGAGGGCGGTTGTGAGAAGGGTGGCGGCCATGCTGAACCTCGTGACTGTGTCCTCACGAAACGGGTGAGCACAGTGCAACCGCGGTGCCGCGCCGCACCGATCCGGCGCGATCCGGGGGGCGGCTCGGTTCAAGGCGACCGAGCCGCGGGCGGAGCGGCGGGGCGCAACTCGCGACGCGCAGTCGTGGGCCCCCCC
>DASWYH010000404.1:0-9268 GCA_036405095.1 Gemmata sp.
GGATGAGGGACGCGAGCCGCGGGGCGGAGGTTCGCGCCTCACACCGGCAGTTCCGCGGCGGCTTCCCGCGCCTCGGCGGGCGTGCGGGCGAACTCGCGCACGGTGTTCACGTCGAGGCGCCCGTCGAACGCGGCGAACAGCAGCGCCTTGTGGGGCATCTTGACGGCCCGGGCGGCGAAGCACTTCCGCAACAGCCGGTCGTTGCCGGTGCCGGCCTCCGCTTCGGCCTCGGCGCGCACCGCGGCCCCGACCCGGAGCCCCCAGTCGCGCAACCGCGCGCAGTCCGCGAGGTACGCGGCGAACGCGTCGTAGTGCTCGCGGTAGAACCCGAGCACCTCTTCCGGCACCTGCTCCCGCCCGAGCGAGCGGAGGTGCGCGGCGAGGTCGCCCCACCCGGTCCAATCGGGGTGCCGGTCGCACATTTCGACGGTGCGGTCGTAGGTGCAGGTCACGACCAACTTCAGCACGCGGAGGTAGTCCGGCCCTTTCACCTTCACGCGGTACACGACGCGGTGCCCGTGCTCGATCGTGATGACCGTCCCCTCCTGGTCCGTGCCCGCGATCGACGCCAACAGGCTCTCGATCTGCTCCCCGAGGGTGTGCCCCGCCGGGGCGAACTCTTCCACGTGCGCGAGCGCGTGCGCGTGGGCCAGGTCTTTCAACTCGGTGTAGGTGCGGTAGCGGTACTCGCGCTTGTCGAAGCACGCATGAAGCACCAGGTCCTCGCGGGCGCCGTAGTTCGTGATGACCCGCGTTTCGGGGTGGATGAACTCGAACAGGAGGGTGACGTTCTCGAACTCCGGCTTGGCCTCCGTGAGCGCCGGGTACTTCTGTTCCGCGACCTTGCGGGCCGTTCCCAAAAAGTCGAAGTTCGCGGCCCGCGCCGGCGCGTCTTCGTCCTGGCTGCCGTAGCACGGGCCGCCCTCGATCATGCCCCGGGTGGTGAAGTACACGCGCCCGTTGTGCTGGAAGCGCTGGATCAGGGTGCCGTCGAGCTTGTGCAGGAAGTGCAGCCGCGCGTTGCCCGGTTCGGCCGCGATGCCGGCGAGGTCGGCAACCGAAACGCTCTTCTCCCCGAGGTTGTAAATCTTGACCAGCGGGAGCGACACGAGTTCGTACGGGTCGCGCCGGTACACGATGCCCTTGGCGAACAACTGGTGCTGCTGCTGCGGGGTGAACAGCGCCCCGCTCGCGTTCGCGAGGACCAGTTCCCCCGACTGCCGTTTCGACAGCAGCGGGTCGGTGTCGATGGCCTTCAGAACGGCCGCGCCGTTGGTGCGGAGGTCGTCGAGCAAGTGATCGAGTCGGAGGTTCATGGTGGCCCCTGGGACCGCGGGCGTCCCGCCCGCTCTTCGTCTTTTGTTCGGATGCGCCGCGCGCGGCGAACGGCGCGTCCGCGAGCGTGCCGCGTCGCGTCCCGCCCGCTCTTCGTCTTTTGTTCGGATGCGCCGCGCGTGTGGAACGGCGCGTCCGCGAGCGTGCCGCGTCCCGCCCGCTCTTCGCCTTTTGTTCGGATGCGCCCCGCGCGCGGCGAACGGCGCGTCCCGCCCGCTCTTCGTCTTTTGTTCGGATACGCGGTGCCGCGACCGGCACGTTCGGTTGCCACCTCGGGTCGCAGGCGGGCGGGACGCCCGCGGTCCCAGGGACGGGACCGGGGCTCAGAAGGTTCGCCGGGCCGAGAACATCGAGATGTCGTGTCGCGTGGAACCGTGCTGCGCGAGGTCCGCGAGGATCTCGCCCACGGTACTCGCGAACTTGAACCCGTGCCCCGAGAACCCACACGCCACGCTCACCTGCGGGAACTCGGGGTGCGTGTCGAGCACGAAGTGCCGGTCCGGGGTGACCGTGTACATGCACACCTGCCCCCGCGTGAACGCGCCCAGGTCCGGCAGGTACGAATCGAGCAGCGGGCGCACCGCGGCCACGTCCACGGCGCCGACGGTCCAGTCGATGCCGTCCGGGCCGTCCCGTTCCGGCGCGCCGTAGTGGCGCGCCACCTTCAGCCCGCTCGGGTCGATCGCGGGCAGCCCGTAGAACGGCGCCCCGGGCACGTCCGCGATGAAGACCGGGAACCGGTCGCGCCGAAACAGCTCCGCGCGCGCGTCCGCGCCGAACCAGAGCAGCGTCTGGCGCATCACGCGGAGGGGCACGCCCAGACCGGCGAGCAACTGCGCCGCCCACGCGCCCGCGGTGACGACCAGTTTCGCCGCACGGTAGGTGCCCGCGTCGGTCGTCACCGCGACGCCGCCGGGGCCGGGCGCCCACGCGCGCACGGGCTCCCCCGCGCGCACGGTCGCGCCGAATGACACCGCGCCGTCAATGTGCGCGCGGACGCATTCCTCGACGTACAGGAAGCCCGCCGCGCGCTCGATCACGCCCCGGTAGCCGCCCGGGAACCGGAACGCCGGGTAGCGCCGGTTGATCTCGTCGCCGGTCAGCTCCTCGGCCGCGAGGTGGTGCGCGCGCACCGACGCGCGCACGCCCGCGACGTGTTCGCTGTCGGGCGGCCCGGCGTTGAGGCACTCGCACTGCGTGAGCAGGTGCCGGCCGGTGAGCTGTTCCAGCTCGTACCAGCGCGCGAACGCGCGGCGCGCGAGCGGGACGTAGCCCGGGTGCTCGGCGTAGGCGGTGCGGATGATGCGCGTGTGGCCGTGCGAGCTGCCGCGGTCGTGAACCAGCGCGAACTGCTCCAGCCCGAGCACCTTCAAACCGCGCCGGGCCAGCTCGAAGCACGCGGCCGATCCCATCCCGCCCACGCCGAGCACGATCACGTCGAACGATTGTGACACGGGCGCTCACCTCCAGGTTTGAACGCCGGCGCGCAGCACCTTGAGCCGTTCGGTGTCGCCAGTGGTAGCGCCGGCGGTTTTCAGCAGTTCGGCAATGGTGCGCTTCACGTCCGGATCGCGCGCGCCCTTCTGGACCCCGCCCAGGGCCGTCACGAACCAGTCCGCGACGATGCCCGGCGAGCCCGGGAACTTCTGCTCCAGGGCCGCCGCGTGCGCGTGAACGGTGCCGGCGACCGCCTTCATTTGGGCCGGGTCGGCGCGGACCATATCGCCGAGCGCGGTCGCCGCTTTCGCGTCGTCGCCCAGGCCCAGGTGCGCGCGGGCGAGCGCGTCGCGCGCTTCGACGTCCGCCGGGAACACGTCCAGAACGCGGTCGGCGTCGCCGCGCGCTTTGCGGAAGTCCTTTGTGTCCAGAGCCAGCACCGACCGCCAAACCAACACGTTGCGGTTGAACGGTCCGGTTTCGACGGCGGCGCCTAACTCCGCGAGCGCGGCTTCCGGTTCCGCCATCAGCGCCCGGCACAGGCGCGCTTCGGGGCAGCCGGGGTCGAGCCGCACGGCGGCGGCACAGGCGCTTTGCGCCTCTTCCCGTCGGCCCGCGGTGCGGTGCATCTCGCCCTGCTGCGCGAGCGCGCGGGCGAGGAGCGATTGTTGGGCCGAAGGGATCGCATCGAGGCACGCGACCAACCCCGCAAGCGTTTCGGGCGGCCGGTCCCGGCGCGCGACATCGAGGAACGCGCGGATCTCGGCGGCGGTCGCCGCGTACCCCACCTGCTGCGCGCCTTCGCGGGCCGAAAGTACGCCGACCAGTTCCCCCCGGTCGTTCGCGATCGGTCCGCCGGGGGAGCCGGTTTGTGCGGGGAGCTGGCACACGAGCGCGTCCACGCGCCGCGGCTTCTCGCCCGCTTCCAGCGCGACCGGCCCGCGCTGGCGCACGGACCCGGAGGCGTACACCCACGCGAACTCCAGCCCGCTCGGGTGACTGAGCGCGTGCAGCGGGGCGCCCGCGCCGGGAACCGCGTCCGCGAGTTTGAGCGGGGCCGTGTGCCCGGAACCGGATTCCAGTCGGATCAGCGCGAGGTCGCGCGCGGGGTCGCGCGCCAGCACGGCGCCGCTGCGCCACGCGCCGCGGAGCTGCACCCCGAGCGGGTCGGTGTACTCGGCGCGCTCGCTGACCCAGCGGTCACCAGCCCGGAGGGGGAGCGCGACGCCGACGCGGGTCCCGACCGCCAGCCCGCGCGCCGCCGTCAGTACCAGGTTCTTTTCGATCAGCACGCCCGCGAGGTGAACGTCGGTCGCGGTGGGCTTCACCCACACGGTTGCGCGGGTCAGCGCTTCGGCCACCGGGTGCGGGTCGGTCCCCTTCGCGGGTTCGGCGCGGGCGCCCAAAAACGTGCGCACGTCGCTCGCGGAGACCGCCACGGCGGCGAGCGGGCACGCGCGCCGCAGCGCGCTGTCCACGCCGACCACCTCGTTGCGCGAATCGAACACGGGGCCGCCGGAGTCGCCCTCCTCGGTCGGGAGCTGCGCGATCAGAGCGTTCGTGTCGAGCGCGAGCTTCTTCCCGCGCCAGAAGTAGCCGCCCTTCAATGCGCCGGTCACACGGAGCGGGCCGCGGGTGACGTTCCACACGGTGTCGAGGTCGAGCCGGTTCCCGATGACGCGGAGTTGGTCGCCGGGGTGGGGCGGGCGGGCGGACAGAGTGGCGGCGGTGGTGCCGGGCGGGAGCGACGCGAGTTCGAGGAGCGCGAGGTCGAGACCGTCACTCGTTTTGAGGACCGTGCCGGTCGCGAGCAGCCCGCGCTCCCGGAGCGCCGCGCGGTTGCGCAGGTACTCGGCGCGGTCGGTCACCAGTGCGCCGTCGCGGACCCACGGGAAGAACACATCGACCTGCTTCCGGTCCCCGACGACGTGCCGGCAGGTGACCAGGAGCCGCTTGTCGGCATCGACGACGAACCCGGTTCCGGTGCCGTCGTTCTCGGCCCGCACCCATGCGCACGAACCGAACGACGGTTCGAGCGGCGCGAGCAGGGTGAGCGCGAGGGTGAACAGCATGCCGTCCAGATTAGCCGATCCGCGGCTTCACGGCGAACAGTGGCGCGAAGTGCGAGCGGTACGCCCAAATGAGGAACGCACACAGTGCGGTGAGCACCACCCCGAGCGCCGGGCTGCCGACGAGGAACAGGTCCCAAAGGGCGATGTTCACCGCAACCGGTGTTATGAGCACCAACCCAAACGGCACGAGCCGCCCGGACAGCACGAGCGCCCTGCCCGTCACTTCGAGCACCTTCACCACGTTCATGTAGCCGGACGCACTCAGCGCCCCGGCGAACTTGGCCGCGTTCTCCGGGAGCGTCATCGCCGGCGTCGGCAGGAAGTGCGCGAAGTGGTTCAGCCCGAACACCAGGAACGGGATCCCGACCAGTACCCGCGCGACAAGAACGAGCCAGAACATAGCGGTCTCCGATTGGGTTGTTGCGGGTTTCCAAGCGCCTGATGTGAGTTGGCAGAAGATTCCGCAGTCGGTCCGCGTTCTTGCAGACCCGTTGCGGTCCGGGTACGCTGGCGTCATGAACACGCACTTCCCTTCGGCGGCGTCGCGGCGCGAGTTCCTGTTCCGCTCGGGCGGCGGGCTCGGCGGTATCGCGCTCAACTGGCTGATCCACCGCGAGGCGCGGGCCGAGGGGCCGAAGCCGGGCACGAACCCGCTGGCCGAGAAGAAGCCGCACTTCGCGCCGAAGGCCAAGCGGGTCATCTTCCTGTTCATGGTCGGCGGGCCGAGCCAGATGGACCTGTTCGACCCCAAACCGGGGCTCGCGAAGTGGGCCGGGAAGCCGCTCCCGGAATCGACCGGGCGGCCCAAGAGCCAGTTCACCAGCGGGCAAGAGGTGATCCTGCCCAGCACCCGGAAGTTCCGCAAGCACGGCCAGAGCGGCACCGAGGTGTCCGACCTCATGCCGCACCTCGCCACGTGCGTCGATGACATCTGCTTCCTCCGGTCGTGCTGGTGCAGCAACACGGTTCACGCCCCGGCGATGTACGAGTTGCACAGCGGGCGCACGCTGATGGGCTGGCCCAGCCTCGGCAGCTGGGTCACCTACGGGCTCGGGAGCGTGAGCGACAACCTCCCGGCATACTGCGTGATGCCCCAGCCCGAAGGGGTGCCCGAGGGCGGCGCCCCGTGCTGGTCGAGCGCGTTCCTGCCGCCCGTCTACCAGGGCACCCTCCTGCGGCGCGGGCCGAACCCCATCATCAACCTGAAGCCGCCCCCCGACACCGGCGCGGAGCAGAACAAGCGCCAGTTCGATCTGGTGCGGAAGCTGAACGCGGCGCAGGCCGGGGCCGATGCGGAGCTGAACGCGCGCACCGCGAGCTACGAGCTGGCGTTCAAGATGCAGAAGCACGCCCCCGACGCCGTCGATCTGGCGAAGGAAACGGCCGCGACCAAGAAGGCGTACGGGCTCGACAAGCCGGCGACGGCGGACTTCGGCACGCGGCTCCTGCTCGCCCGGCGGCTCGTGGAGCGCGGCGTCCGCTTCGTCACCGTGTACAGCGGCGGGGGGCCGCTCGTGACCCAGTGGGACGCGCACGACGACGTGAACGCGAACCATGAGAAGATGTGCGGGCACGTCGATCAGCCCGTCGGCGCGCTGCTCAAAGACCTGAAACAGCGCGGGCTGCTGAAGGACACGCTGGTGGTGTGGTGCAGCGAGTTCGGGCGCACGCCCAACAGTCAGGGCGGGAAGGGGCGCGACCACAACCCGCTCGGGTACACGATGTGGCTCGCGGGCGGCGGCGCGGCGGGCGGAACGGTCGTCGGGGCCACCGACGAGTTCGGGCTGAACGCGGTGGACGCGCTCGTTTCGGTGAACGACTTCCACGCCACGATTCTGCACCTGCTGGGGCTCGATCACGAGAAGCTCACGTTCCGGCACAGCGGGCGCGACGAGCGCCTCACCGACGTGGGCGGGATCGTTGTGGAGAGGGCCGTAGGATAGGCGAACCGGAGCGCCGCAGGTTCGGGTGCTCCCGTAATCACCACTCACCGCGCCGCGAAACGCAGCCTTGACCTGGTCGCGCGGGCGTGGCATATCGGCGCCCGATCCCGCGAACACACGCGACGAAGGAACGCTCCGCATGGGCACGCGGCGAGTAGTTACGCACCGGCTCCCGGTCGCCGCCATAATGGCGTGGGCCGCACTCGGCCCGGTCGGGTGCGCGACCGCGCCGCCGCTCGACAACCCGACCACCGTGCGCCGGGCCGAGATCGAGAACCCGGTGCTCGTGTCCCCCGGGCAGCCCACGGCCGAGTCGTACCGCGAGGTGTTCGAGAAGTGCGTCGAGGTGCTCGACGACTACTTCGTGCTGCGAACGCCCAACCCCTACGAAGGGAAGATCACCACGCAGCCCCGGTCCGCGCCGGGGTACGAACAGTTCTGGAAGGCCGGGAACCCCGACCCGCGGCAGCGGCTCCTCGCCACCTTCCAGAGCACGCGACAAACGGCCACGATCGAGATCCGCGCCGGCGAGCGCGGCGGGTATCTGGTGTACGTGGTGGTGGAGAAGGAACTCGAAGACGTGCCCCGCCCGTCGCGCGCGACCATCGGCAACGCGGTGTTCCAGGAGGCGCCCACCGTGGACCGGCAGCTCGAAGTGGTCACGCCCGAAACGGTCGGCAGCCGCGCGTGGATCCGGACCGGGCGCGACTACGCGTTCGAGCAAGAAATTCTGCGGCGCATCCGGCAGTGTAAGTGAGGCGGTTGAGAGGCGCGCGTGGTGGAGGGGAACGCAACCCGGGCGCCGCGGCCATAAGGCGGACCGGGCGCCCGCGGTCCCGGGAGGGGGGCTGAACGCGAATGGCAGAGCGCGCGCTACGGATGCGGTTGGGGCTGTTCATGGGCGCGTCCCTGGTCGCGCTCGCGGGCCTCGTCGTGCTGTTCGGCGGGGCGCCCCGCGTGTTCTCCTCCGATGCCAAATACGCCGTGCTCTTCTCCGAAGCGCCGGGGATCGGGCCGGGCACGCCCATCCGCAAATCGGGCGTGCGCATCGGTCAGGTCACCGCGATCGAACTCGACCCCGAGAGCGGGCAGGTGCGCGTGCGCATCGAGGTCGAGCGCAAGTACCTGCCGCGCAAATCGGAAGAGCCACACATCACCCGCGGGTTGCTCAGCGGGGACACGGCGGTTGATTTCCTGCCCAAGCTCGGCCCCGACGGGCAGCCCGTTCCACGGGAAGACGACTGGCCCCCCGGGAGCGAGATACCGGGCGTCACCCCGTTCACCGCGCGGAGCCTCGTGGCGCCCGCGACCAGCGCCCTCGCCAACGCGCAGCAGTCGCTCGAACGGATGACGAAGGCGTTCGAGAAGCTGGAGCGGCTGGCCGAGGTCGGGCCGCGGATCGAGGCCACCGCGGACGAGGCGACGGCGCTGTTCAAGGACGTTCGCGCGTTCATCCCCGAACTCAAGAAGACCAACACGAAGATCCAGAACCTGCTCGGCCCCGACGGCCCGGTTCCGCCCCCGAAGGGTCCGGCGGCCCCGGGGCCGCTGCCGATTCGCGCCGAAGAGCCGGCCGGGTTCGTAAACGTCGCTCAGCCGCTGCTCGCGCCGGAGGAGCCGAACCTCAAGGCCCTCATTCGCGACGCGCAAGACGCGCTCCGCACGATCAAGCCCGCCGTGGACGACTTCCGCGCCACCATGAAGCGGCTCGAGCCCGAGGTGCTCGCGGCCGTCAAGGGCGCCCGCGCCGCGTTCGACAACGTGAACGACGTGCTCTCGCCCGAGAACCGGAAGCAGTTCGCGGAGGTGCTCAAGAACCTCAACGCGGTGGCCGCGAACGTGATCAAGTTCGCGGGTGCGCTCGGCAACGTGCTCGACACCGCCGAGAAGACGGTGCGGAACATCGACGCCCGCGTGACCGAGGTCGGGCTGGTGGTCGCGGACGTGCGCGCGGTGACCAAGCCGCTCGCGGCCCGCGCCGAGGGGCTCGTGAAAGGGGTCGCGGACTCCGCGGACCAGTTGGGCAAGATGATCGCCGAGGTGCGCGGCATCGTGGGCGCGTTCGGGCGGGAGAACGGCACCATTCAGAAGCTCATAACCGACCCCAACGTGTACCAGAACCTGGACCTGGCCGCCGGCTCGCTGGCGCGCATCCTCGCGCGCTCCGAGAAGATCACCCGCGACCTGGAAGTGTTCGCGGACAAGGTGGCGCGCCGGCCGGAGCTGATCGGGATCGGGGGGGCGATCCGCGGGAGCGGCGGGCTGAAGGAGCTGCCCGGGGTGCCGAGCTTCCGCCCGGACTGGCCGCCCGCGTCCTCGGCCCGGCCCTTCAACGGCGAGGCGTGGCCGGAGCCCGCGGGGAGCGGGAAGCCGCCGCCGGTTCAAGGCTTCCCGCCGTAAGCGGAGCGTTTTGGTCGACAGATTCCGCAGATGAGCACAGATTTTGAAGACAGGGAACGCGCCTTGTCTTCAAAATCTGTG
>DASWYH010000405.1:0-3418 GCA_036405095.1 Gemmata sp.
TTAATTTTATGTATAAATTTTATTAATTGTATATATCAATATATTATATTAATTTGTATAATAAGAGAGTGTAGCGGGCGTCATTTTAAGGATCGCGGCACGTTCTGCGGTTCGGACTATCCACCGGGAGCCAAGGAGTTCGGCACAGGGGTTGCTTTTCGACAGCACGAAGGGCGCGTCATGAGGCAAGTGGTCCGCACCGCATGTCCGCCGCGGTCGGCACCAGGCCGCCGACGCCCGCCCTCAAGCGTGGGCCACCCCCGCTTTCCGTGCCCGGCGACGCTCGCCGGGCGGAGCCCCTTTTGATTGTTTTCTGGAGACTGCAATGACCCGAACGCTACTCGCCTTCCTGCTCGGCCTGGGCCTCTCTCTCAGTGTGGCTGTGGCCGACGACAAGAAGACGGACAAGAAGGACGCAGACAAGGGCAAGGAAGCGACCATTACCAAGATCGACTCCAAGGCACACACTGTCACGGTGAAGATGAAGAACAAGGACGGTAAGGAGGCGGAGAAGACGTTCAAACTGACTGAGACGGTGCGCTACTTCGACAGCACCGGCAAAGTGGTGGCGATCGACGTGTTCAAGAGCGGTGACTATGTTCTCGTTCTGGAAGCCGACGGGCAGATCAAGGAACTCCACAAGCACGACAAAAAGAAGGGCGATAAGGGGGACAAGAAGGATAAGGGCGATCAGAAGTGAGGTCAGGATGGCCGCCGGCGTCTATAGCGCCGGCGGCCCCTTCCCGGAGCCGATCATCACATCCGTTCTTTGATCCCGTTGGTCACCAGCCACCAGTTCACCGGGTAGCTCGTCAGGAAGCCCGCACCCATCGCGACCTGCATCATGAACCAGAACGTCGGCCCGCCCTTCGGCAACTCGTGCCCGAAGATGCCAAACGTGGCGACCGCCATCCACCCGTACATGCCCACCTGCCACGCGGTGAGCGAAAGTGTGTCGGCCTTCAGCGCCGCAACCAGCCCCTGACCAGGGGACAGGTTCTTCATCGGCTTGATCGTGAAGTACTGGAACACGACCCCCAGGACGAATGCCGCAACGAAGTCGATCACCCAGGCACCGAAGATGCCGTGGCCGAACAGGGTGAACGAGACGAACGACAGGACCACGCCCTCTACGAGCAGGTCGCCGAGTGTACACCCGGCGCCGCAATGGGTCGCGGCCAGCCCCACCGACTGCCAAAACGGTTTCCGCTTCGCCGGCGGCATCTCACCGTTCTCCCGGGCCGCGTGCATCGCGCGGTGCGTCGAGAGCCGCCCAACGGCGAAGTACGCCCACAAGGCGAGCGGGCCGGCGTACAGGCCGGTGACTGGCCATACGACGTTCATCACCGCCATGTGCTGCCGGTTGCCGACCATGATGTCGGCGAGAATCACCAGCGCGGACAGCACCCCCAAGGTGACGGACGCCCACGCGACGACGGTCAGCCAGTCTGACATGATCCCCCCTCAGCGATACAGGTTCAGCGCGCCCCGACGGCGAACGGGACCCGCTCCTGATACGAACGGTACGCCGCGCCGTAAGCGTCCAGCAGGTGCGCCTCGACGTGCAGCGAGCCCAGAACCGCGTACACCGTGACCACCAAGTTGAACGCGAGCAGGCGGGTCGTCATCCGCGGGTTCAGCCACAGTAGCGGGATGAGGAACCAGTTGAGCGGGTGCCGGGTGTAGGCGAACGGGCCGGTGCCCGCCATCGTCGCGCCGGCGGGCACCGGCCCCTGACCGTCGGGCATCCGCGGCACCCGGGGGGCCTCCTCCCACCACGCCCGGAACCCGTCCCAACCGGTCATGAAGTCGAGCCCGACGTGGAGCAGCGCCCAGGCGCCGAACGCTAGCGCGAGCCCCTGCCCGGCCCGCATCAGCCACGCGAAGGGCGGGCGGACGCGGTACAGTTCGCGCCCCGGTTGCCGCCGGACGTACCAAATGAGCCACGCCACCAGCAGCGCCGTTACGGCCAGGTACACCGGCCGGTACAGCCCGTCGGCCGCCCGCTCGCCGACCAGCGCGACGGCCCCGGCCTTCGCCGTGGCCCCGGCCAGGGCACTGTGAGCGAACCCGAAGAGGGCCGCTGCCAGCGCGACGCGGAGCGCCCCGGCGCCGACGCGCTCGGCACCTGGGGCCGCGCCCACGTTCGCGTCCGAACCGACCGGTTGCAAGATCCAGACCGCCATTTTTCGTCTCCCAGGGCGACACACGGGGTTGGCCCCAGACGCGCTGCCCTTCTTGCTCACCCCGCCCGGGCCGGCAGGTTGTAGAACGCCAGGGCGAGGATCAGGTACAGCGCCAGAAGCATGGCGCCCTCCAGCCAGTTCGATTCGCCGTCGTGCGACACCAGCGCGACCACCGCCACACTCAGGAGCACCGCCACTACCTCCAAGGGTGTGAAGTGCAGGTCGAGCGGGGCGGGGTGGCCCAACAGCAGGCTCGCGAACACCAGCACCGGGGCGACGAACAGGGCGATCTGGGTGCTGCTGCTGACCGCGATCCGCACCGACACGTCCAGGCGGTCCCGCCACGCCATCTGCACCGCGGAGAAGTGCTCGGCCGCGTTCCCCACCACGGCCACGACGATCACGCCGACGAACACCCCGTTCATCCCGAGCGCCCGGGTGGCCGGTTCGAGTGCCCCGACCAGCCACTCGCTGAGGAACGCGACCGCGACTGTGGCCGCGAGCATCGCTCCGAGGGCCGTCCGCACGCTCCAGTGCGCACCGCCCTCGCCGTCCTTTGCGGTCGCGTCGGACCGGTACAGGTGCGAGTGCGTCTTCAGTGCGAAGAAGAGGCTGAGCGCGTACAGGCCGATCAGGACGACCGCAATTTCCTCGCTCAGGTTCTCGACGCGCCGGGTGTCGTCCGGACCGGCCGGGTGGTGCAGGTAGAAGAACAGGGTGGGGAGCAGCAGCCCGGCCGCGGCCAGCGCCATCAGGGTGGTGCCGATCCCGGCCGCGTCGCGGTTGAACGTCTGCTCCCGGTGCCGGAACCCGCCGGCCAGGATCGCCGCGCCGAGCACCAACAGCAGGTTGCCGATGATGGACCCGGTGAGCGTCGCCTTCACGACCGGGTACAGGTCCGGGCCGCGGCTCAGGATCACCAGCGCGAGGACCAACTCGGCCGCGTTCCCGAAGGTCGCGTTCAGGAGGCCGCCGACGCCCGGCCCGGTGCGCGCGGCCAGCGCCTCGGTGGCCTTGCCGATCACCCCGGCGAGCGGGACGATCGCGAGGCCGGCCGCGGCGAACATCCACGCGCCGCTCGCGCCCGCCAGCTTCATGGCCGCCGCGCCCGGCACGGCCAGGAGCAGGAGGTTGAGCGGCGTCAGCCAGCGCGCGGCGCCGTCGGTCGAATGGGGCGCGGCGGGGTTTGATTCGGTGGGCATGTGCGGGTGGTTCCGGGCGGGAGGGGTCAC
>DASWYH010000406.1:0-1999 GCA_036405095.1 Gemmata sp.
GGCTAGTTCTCTGCCGCCTCGTCAGTCGCTCTACTCCGTAGGAGGCCACACGAAGCTGACGGAATCAACGAGTGGGGACATCATCTCCACCACCCTAATCGGTAACGGGCCTGTGAACGATGCGTTTGATAACGTGACGTGGGCTCGAAACCCTCCTGCTCCTTGATTCGTCTAAAGGTGTATTTATTAATTGATTCTAATATTTTATTGATTTGGCAGTATTGAATTAATGGAGCCTTCGTCATGCCTCACCCGTTGTTCGCGGCCGTCCTCTCGGTTCTTGCGCTGTGTGCCATGACCGCCCCAGTCGCGGCCCAACCGCGGGCCATCGGTGGCCCCCTGACGAGCGGGGACGGGCAATACGTTCTCGTCTCGGGGGAGGTCATCGATGTCCACAAGGTGCCCGGCGACGGCCCCCAAGCCACGGTCAAGATCACGCACGTGTACACCGGCCCCCGCGCGCTCAAAGGGTTCGCCCTGTTCGATCTCACCGCCGACCAGGTGGTTAGCAACAACGGGGGCGTCGCGGTCCCGCTCCTCAAGGTCGGGGAGAAGGGGCTCTGGCTGATGGGCGCGAGCCGGAGCACCGGAACGCTGAGTGTGTGTGGGCGCTACCGTGAGGGAGATACTCCGAATTACGGGCGCCAGGTCGAATGGGCGGAGGCGGTGGAACAGTTGTCCGCGCTTGCGGTGCCGAAGCGGCTGAAGTTGGCGTGCGCGTTGTGCGGCCACAAGACCCCGGAGGTGGCCCAACTCGGCATCGAGGTGGTGCTCGGGGCGGCCCCGGCGGACGCCAAGGCGGGGGGGATACCGGAGTTCCTGGACGGGCTCCCGAAGAACCGCGATGTGACCGCCTCGGCGCTGGTCCGGGCGGACCGCCTGCTGTTCGTGCGGGACGGCGAGAAGTGGCTCGGCTCGGAGGGCCGCAAGGCGCTGTTGGCCCGGCTCACCGAACCGCTCACACCCGAGGACGCCACCGAGGTCGCCAAGCACGCGATCGCGAGCCGTCACTTCCGGTCCTCGCGGGGACCGTGGCTGACCGTTCCGGAAGTGACGACGTTACTGGTGAAGATCGCGACCGACCCGCGTCAGCCGAAGGACGCGCGGCTCGCCGTCATCACGCGGGTTGTCGAGATCCCCGGCAACGCGGCTGCCGGTTCCGAGTTCACGTTCGAGGTGCTCTCGGCGGTGGTGCGGAACGGGGCCGAGAGCGCCTCGCGGCTCCGGGCGGCCACCGGGCTGGGCCGCTTCAAGTGGGAGGGGCCGGAGTTGCAGGCCCTGGAGGCGCTGCGCCGGGGCGAGAAGGATGCGGACGTGGCCGCCGCGCTGGATGCGGCCATCGAGAAGGGCAACGCCCCGCCGCCACCGCCGCGGAAGCCGTGAGCCCGCGTGCTCGACGGGCCGGGGCGCCGTGAGCCGTGAGCCGCCGCACCGGCGGGCGGTTCTGGCCCTGGAGGCCGTGGAGCCGCGGGAGGTGCCGGCCACCGTATCCGGGGTCGCGTGGTTCGACACGAATGCGAATGGCACCCTGGACCCGGGCGAGGGAGCCGCCGCGGGTGTCGGGGTGCTGCTCACGTCGATGGGCGGTTCGTCGATGGCCACCACCACCGACGCCAACGGGGCGTACTCGTTCGCCGGGCTCGGGTCCGGGTCCTATTCGGTCGCGTTCGCGGCGCCCGCGGGGTACGCGGTGGGCACCCCCGCGGGCGGGTCCGCGTACATCTACGTGGGCACCGGGGACGTGTCCGCCGGGGCCGGGCTCCTCGGCTCCGGGAGCGGCGGTGGGTCCGGAAGTGTGTCGTCGAGCGGCACGGGTTCGGGCAGTGGAAGCGGTTCTGGGAGCGGATCGAGCAGCGGGAGTGGGAGCGGGTCGGGGAGCGGCACCGCATCGGGCAGCGGTTCCGGGAGCGGGTCGAGTTCGGCGAGCGTCGGCGGGCTCGTGTGGTTCGACGCCAACCCGAATCTTGCCTTCGATGGCATCGAGGCCACCGCCGCCGGG
>DASWYH010000407.1:0-2904 GCA_036405095.1 Gemmata sp.
TCGAACTCGCCGCGCTCGTGGGGCCGACCGGCCGCGTGACCGGGATCGACGTTTCGGCCGGGATGCTCGCAGTGGCCAACCGGAAACTCGCCGAGGCGCCCCCGGCGGCGCGGGTCGAGCTGTGCGTCGGGGACGCCCGCGCGCTGCCTTTCGGGGACGGTGAGTTCGACGCCGTCTATACGAGTTTCACTCTGGAGCTGTTCCCGCCAGAAGACATCCCGGGGGTACTGGCAGAGGCCCGGCGGGTGCTCCAACCGAGGGGCCGGATCGGCGTCGTGTCGATGGCGACGGTCCGCCCAGGCGCCCACGAGAGCTTCCTCGAACGGGCGTATGTCTGGATGCACCGTCACTTCCCCCACCTCGTGGATTGTCGGCCGATCGACACCGAAGGGGTCGTCTCGGCTGCGGGGTTTCGGGTCACGGCGGCGCAGGACCTGGAAATCTGGACGATGCCCGTTCGGGTCGTCGTCGCGGTCCGCTGATTTGATTTGCCACCCGTTCCGCGGCGCCGACAGAGCGCCACAAGCTACGGACGCCGGACGCATCTTGACGGGGAATTGATCTCGGCCGGTCCGTCCGGGCGCCTGGGGCAGGGGATTCCGGAGCACCAATTCTTTTATCGCTCGCGGCTGGCGCCCGTGAGCCTGCCCGCTGCCGCACGAGTTCGAGGGTGCATTTCCTGCCCATCGGATGTTGTGGGGAAACCCTGTCTGGCACGCGGTCTGCAATGCTCTTTGATGTGATTAGTTTTATAGTTAGGCGAATTCGGATCGGCCGAACCGAGTTCGGAAGCATGACGATTTCGCGTGATTCGAAAAGGCGGAGAAATAAAGCCATGCATTTGGCTGTATCTGATTACGATGCTGCTCGTCTTGTTCGTTTAAAATTGAACCGCGCGGCAACTGAGTGAGTCAAACATGACGACCGATGCCGGTCATGAAGATCTGCTCCTCAAAGTGGTCTCCAAGCTGCGGCAGGCGGCGGAGATCGAGCAGCAGTTCATGTGCATGTACCTCTACGGTGCGTTCAGCATCCAGAAGCGGTTCGCCAACCACCAGCGCCTCCCTCTTTCGCCCGCCCAACTGGAGCTCACACGCCGGTGGGCCAGCATCGTGTACTCGGTCGCGCGCCAGGAGATGGAGCACCTGGCGATCGTCAACAACTTGCTCCGGTCGATCGGGGCGGCGCCGTACTTCGCGCGCGTGAACCTTTCCGAGAAGCCCCTGGCGGGGTTCCACCTCGGCGCCGAACCGTTACCCGGGGAAGCGCGCGCGACACGCGCGGCCGAGGGCGCGGTGGGCGGCACCGACTGCACCCAGTTGCTACCGGTCCCCCATGACTTCCGCTTCGACCGTTTCGACTTCGAAGCCGCCCGCCGCTGGACCTGCATGGAAGCGGCCAACTGCGAGACGTTGCTCGCCGGCGGCGGCGATCACTTCGCGGACTGGTGCTTCGCGCGCAAGTCCGCCCAACCCGCGGCGGCGCCCCCCGGGTCGGTTGAACCAGGGACCATTCAGGACCTGTACCACGAACTCGAAGAGCTTGTGGCCCAACTGCCGGACACGGCGTTCGTGAACGGAGCCGGGGCACAGGTCACAATCGAGCAGCAGTACGACATATACGTGTTCCCGGTGACCGACCACGCTTCGGCCCGGCAGGCAATGCGGCTGATCACCGAACAGGGCGAAGGAACCGACGCCCCGCCCACCTACCCCAGCCACTACTACCGCTTTTACGACATCGTCCGCGAGTGGGAGCGGCCCGAGAACCGGCCCCTCCTTGCTTCGTGGGACGTGCTGCCGAACCCGCACCGCGATCAGATCCAAATCCCGTACACGAAGCGGGTGTACGAGCTGTTCAACGACGCTTACGAAACTCTGCTCATCATGCTGACCGGTCTGTACGCCACGCAGAACCAGAACCCGGCCGGTTACCCATATTTCGGCCCCGCGCTCGGTATGGAGGCGTTCGCGCCGTTCATGACCATGGTCATCCGCTCGCTGGCCGAGGTGCTGGTGCAGTTGCGGGCCACCGATGGCCAGAACGGAAAGGCCGTGCGCGTCGGGCCGGGGTTCGAGATCAGCCCGCAACTCGGCGCGGACTTGCGCCAACCCTATTCCGACGGCCCCCACGGGCTGGCGGGCCGGAACCTGAAACCCCAGTTCGCCAACATCGACGAGATCACCCGGCGCGTCGAGGCGCTCAGCGAGAACCTCCGGGCGCTCATTGAGTCGCATGAGAAGGCGCCCGTCGTCGAGCCCGAACTGGCGGACTGGGTTCAGCAGCGGATGCAGTACATCCAGGCGAACGCTCAGAGGATCGCCATTAATTTGCGGCGCATTTATCAGCAGAACGTGTTCTCCGGGTTCCAAACGGTCGGCTACTAACGGAGCGCCCCAACATGAGCGAAACGTCGGCGCCGCCGAGCCGGGCGGCGGTCCAGCAGGTGGCCCGCTATTTGACGCTGAATTTCGGCGGCTACTTCATGTGCCGCCTGGCCACCGATCCCGATCCCAGCGACGACCCGTATGGGACCAGTGGGTACACGATGGCCCTGGCCAACGAGCCGGTACTCGACCAGATCATCCGCTTGCAGTACGACCCGAAGGCGGCTCCGCTCCGCAGCAACCCGATGCCGAACCTTCGCCGACAGGTTGAGGAGGGTGTCGTCGTGCGGACGGTGAGTTTCAACGGCGTGGCCGATCCCGGACGGACGAAGGTACTCCAGGGGGCGCGCGTGGAGCTGTTGGGGAGTCCGAAGTTCATCAGCACCAACAACACCGTCGGTTCGGACGACACGCTGGCTTTCGTGGTGGAGCCGTTTCGCCTCCAGGTCACGAACGACGCCCCGCGCGGGGGCCAGCGCGTGCGCGTCGCGATCGAGGCGGAGGACCACCTCATACC
>DASWYH010000408.1:0-1691 GCA_036405095.1 Gemmata sp.
GCCGCTCCTGGGTGTGCAGGGCCGGCCCATCCTCGACTGGATCATCGGCGCGCTGCCCCCGGTCGATCGGCTCGTGGTCGTGGTGAACTACCTCGCGGACCAGATCGAGAGCTACCTCGCGCAGCAGCCGCACGTGAGGAACTGGACGACGGTGCGCCAGGCCGAGCCGCGCGGCACCGGCGACGCCCTCATGAGTTGCGCGGGGGCGGTCGCCTCCGACCGGGTCATGGTGCTCAACGGGGACGACCTCATCGGCCGCGCCGACCTCGCGAACCTGGCCCGCGTTCCGATGGGCATCCTCGCGCACCCGGTCGCGGCCCCCGAGAGTTATGGGATCATCTTCCGCAACCCCGACGGGACGCTCCACCACATTGAGGAGAAGCCCGCGGGGCTGGCCCCGCCGCAGCTGGCGAACATCGGGGGCTACCTGTTCCCGAAAAGCGTGTTCGACTTGACGCTGCCGCTGTCGCCGCGGGGCGAGTACGAGATCACGGACGCGGTGAGCCAGCTCGCCGCGACCGGGCCGTTCCACGTCGTGGCCGCGGACTACTGGTTGCCGATCGGCACCGTTGAGCAGTGGAACGGGGCGCAAGCGGCCGATGTCGGCGCGGCCCGCTGAAGAAGGGGATCACCGGAACGATCCGCGGGCGGGGAGCCGGTCAGCGGCCCCGAGCTCGCACGAAGAACCGCGGAACAGACCGAAAGCGGAACGATGGACATACTCGGCCTCGGCACCCAGGTCATGGAATGCGCGCGGGTGCGGCAGTTGCTCGACGAGCACGCGGACGCGTTCCTGAAGCAGGTGTACACGGACCGCGAGGTCCGGTTCTGTGGCACCAAGAAACAGACCACCGAACAGTACACGGCGCTCTGGGCGGCGAAAGAGGCGGTGTTCCGCGCGCTCGGCACAACGTGGAAGCGCGGGATGAACTGGACCGACATCGAAATCGTGTGCGAGCCCGGGGCGCAACCCCACGTGGTGGTCAGCGGGGCGACCCGCGAACTTCAGGCCGCCCGCGGCGTCAACCACCTGCTACTCACGATGGCGTTCTGTCGCGCGTTCGCGACCGCGACCGTGATCGCGGGCCGCACCACGGGTCCGCTCGTCGCGGAGGATACGGCGCTGGACGACTGAACCAGTGCGGAGTGCGGAGTGCGGAGCGCGGAGTTAAAAACCAAAGAGGGGCCGGCTAACGCGCTCCGGCCTTTGTTTCCAATTCCGCGCTCCGCACTCCGCGTTCCGCGCTGGTTCCAATTCCGCGCTCCGCACTCCGCGTTCCGCGCTGGTTTCAACTCCGCATTCTTCAGATCCCCTCTCCGATTTCCTTGAGCAGCGCGCGGGCGGCCCGGTACGCGGTCCGGATGCTCATCACCCGGCCCTCGATCTGGTCCGCGGTAAAGGGCCGCGCCGGGTCCGCTTTTGACAGCCCGGCCAGTTCCAGGGTGAGCGGCAACAGCTTCATGAACTCGGTCATCCGCACCTGGCGCTGTTCGGGGGTGGTGGGCTGGTCCATTGTGGAACCCTCTGTAACTGGGGCTGTAAGTGGGGACGTGCGTGCCAACTCCCCCAGCCTACTGCGAACGGCCGCGCACCTCAAGCGCGCGATCCCCCACTCCCCCGGCGCGAGCGGGGCCGCGCCGTTCCCCCCGGTCGCTGGGGCGCCCCAGTTCGCCGCATCGGGTCCGAACTT
>DASWYH010000409.1:0-3677 GCA_036405095.1 Gemmata sp.
GACCGGGGGGCGCGGTTCTGGGTCTTCGGCGCGGCGCGAGCGGGCGAGCTGAACGCCGCCACACGCGCCGCAGAAGACGGTGAACGCCTGCATCTGCGCGCCGTCGGCGGGCGCGTTCGGGAACACAACGCGGATCAGGTCCGAGGGCGCGTCGAACAACTCGCTCAGCCCGCACTTGTTGCACGGGGTGATGCCCCAGTCCGGGCGCTCCGCGAGGTACTTCTCCGTAACGCGGAGCGGGTGCTCGCCGCCGTCCGGCACCACGAACCGGATCTCGTCGCCGAGTTTGACCGAAGCCAGGTGGTGCGGCTGGTTGAGCAACCGGGCGGTGAACGCGTCGCCCGCGCAGCCGGTGACGCGCACCCACATCAGTTCCGGGGCGTTCCGGGTGAGTCGCGGCCCGCCGTCGTGAACGAGCACCTGGAGATCGTCCGGGTACTCCGGGTGGAACCGGCCCTGAAGTTTCGGGTGCTCCTGCCACGCGCCCCATTCGGTCCCGGCGGGCGGTTGGGGGCCATAGAATTGCGCGACCCACCCCGGCGGGGTGTCGAGCTTCTGCGCGGCGACCTCGTCGGCCGCGAGTTCGATCCACGGCACGCCCAGCGGGAGCCGGACCGTGACGGCGGGCACGCCCGGCGGACCGTCGCCGAGCCACCCTTTTGCGGAGAACCCGGCCTGAGCGTCGACGTAAGTGAAGCCGACGAACGTGCCCTGGCCGGGGATCTCCATTCGCACCCATGTACCGACGCGCATTCGCCGTTCGGGCGGGTTCATGTTCCTCTCCTGTGCCGGTGCCGCAACCGTGAGACGGACGGCGCCGGCCCGCCCGGCGTTCGCGCCGCGTCACTCGTTACCGGGGGAGGTCATCTTCTCCGGGCGCACGATCTGGTCGAACCGCTCGGCCGTGAGAACCCCGCTCCCGTCCTTCAGCGGCGGGGCCAGTTTGACGGCCTCTTCGCGCAGGGTAGTGCCGTTGTGGTGCGCGGTCTTCGCAATCTTCGCCGCCGCGTCGTACCCGATGTGCCGGTTCAGCGCGGTGACCAGCATCAGCGACTCGTTCACGATGCGGGCGATCGTGGCGCGGTTCGCTTCGATGCCCTTGCGCACCTGTCCGCCGGCCTTCGGGGCGATCTTCGACTGGTCCACTTCCACCATCCCGCTGTCCTTGCCGACCACGTATTCGAGGGCCTCGTAGTCGGTTTCGGGCATGTCCGCGGCGCAGTGCTCGCGGAAGCTGCGGCACGCATCGGTGAGGAGCCGCACCGAGTGCAGGAAGTTGTGAATCAGGACGGGCTTGAACACGTTCAGCTCGAAGTTCCCCTGCGACGCCGCGAGCCCCACCGCCACATCGTTCGCGAGCACCTGCACGCACACCATCGTCATCGCTTCGGACTGGGTCGGGTTCACCTTCCCGGGCATGATCGACGACCCCGGTTCGTTCTCGGGGATCGAAAGCTCCCCGAGCCCGCACCGCGGGCCGCTCGCGAGCCAGCGCACGTCGTTGGCGATCTTCATGAGGCCCGTGGCGAGCGCCTTCAGCGCGCCGGAGGCGAACGCCAGCGGCTCGTGCCCGGCGAGCGCCTGGAACTTGTTCGGGGCCGTGACGAACGGCAGCCCCGTGAGCCCGGCGATCTCGTGCGCCACCTGGACCGCGAACCGCGGGTGCGCGTTGAGCCCCGTACCCACGGCCGTGCCGCCGAGCGCGAGTTCGTACAGGAACGGCAGCGCCTTTTCCACCGCGGCGATACCGTAGTCGAGTTGCGCCACGTACCCGCTGAACTCTTGCCCCAGGGTGAGCGGCACCGCGTCCATGAGGTGCGTGCGCCCGATCTTCACGATGTCCGCGAACTCCCGGGACTTGGTCTCGAAGGTGTCGCGGAGCTGGCGGACCGAGGGCACCAGCTCGTGAACGATCTCCTCCGCGGCGGCGATGTGCATCGCGGTCGGGAACGTGTCGTTGGACGACTGCGACATGTTCACGTCGTCGTTCGGGTGAACCGGTTTCTTGCTGCCGAGGGTGCCGCCGGCCATCTGAATGGCGCGGTTCGAGATGACCTCGTTCACGTTCATGTTGGTCTGCGTACCGCTGCCGGTCTGCCACACCCGGAGGGGGAAGTGGTCGTCGAGGGAGCCCGCGATGACCTCGTCGGCCGCATCGGAAATGAGCTGGCACTTGTCCGGGCTCAGCAGGCCGAGCGCCGCGTTCGTGCGCGCGGCGGCCTTCTTGAGGGTGCCGAACGCCCGGATGATGGCCCGGGGCATGGTGTCCGCGCCGATGGCGAAGTGGGTGAGCGAGCGCGCGGTCTGGGCACCGTAGAGGCGGTCGGCGGGGACGCGGATGTGGCCCATGCTGTCGGTTTCGAGGCGGTACTCGCGCATCGGCGTGCGGTCCTGTTCTGGAACCGGGGCGGTCAATCGTGTCGCTTCGGACGGTCCGTTGAGCGCCCCGGGTGCTGGAGAGGGGGATGGAAGTGACGGTATTGTAGAAAGAAGAGTCCGCCGACGCCCCGCGCGCGGCCGGGCCCGTTGTGGCGCCGGGGCGGTGCGAGCGGGGCCCTTTTGACCGGATTCGCCGGCACCGGGATGTGTTGGGATTTGAAGCAAAAGCCCCGGATCTGAGCCTCGAACAACTGCCTGAGCGGGCGGTTTTCGGGGGCGGGGGCTCCACTCTTGGCGATTCGGTGCGATAATACTCGGGCGTGAACCCGGCGCCCGTCGCGGTTCTCACTCCCGCCTGCCCCGTCGCCCGCCCAAACAGGAGACTTCGCTCGTGACCAACCCGCTCCGCACCGTCGTCGGTTGCGCCGCACTGGTGGCCGCCCTGTGGCTCGTCAGCAGCCCCGCGCCCGCACCCGCCGGGACCCCGGACCTGCCGGTCGATTCGTACAAGAAGGCCGCCGACGCGGACCTCAAGTTCCTCCAGAAGCGGCTCGACGATCTGGCCAAATCGGACGAGCCGTCGCTCCGGTCCGCGAAGCCGGCCGTCGCCGTCACCCTGCTGATCGCGGCCTACGCGGACGCCCTCGGGGACGCCAACCTCAAAACCGAGGTGCTCAAGATCGGTGAGGCGGTTCACGCCAAGAAGTACAAGGACGCCGACGCGCTGGCCAAGAAGCTCACCGTCAAGGCCGGCAAGGGCAAGACCGGCGGCGGCCTGCCCAAGCTGGACTCGTTCGAGAAGGCCAAAGACAAGGACGTGACCTACCTGCCCACCACCATGAAGCTGTTCAGCAACGCCGTGGTGCTCCGGCTGCCCAGCGGCATGAACATCGAAAAGGACCTCAAGGACTGGACCGCCAAGGGCAGCACCACGAAGCTCGACCCGGCGGCCGTGGAGCTGCTCGCGGTGCGGTCGGCGGTGCTGAACGAGTACGCCCTGCACAACCCGAACGAGAAGGCCCGCAGCAAGCCCGAGAACGAGAAGGAGTGGAAGAAGTTCAGCCAGGAGGCGGTGGACCTGAGCAAGGAACTGATCGCCGAATCGACCAAGAAGAGCCCGGACCCGAAGGTGCTCCGCGCCAAGCTGACGAGCCTCGAAGCGACCTGCACCAACTGCCACGGCAAGTACCGGTTCGACGACTGATACCGAGGTCGTTGGCCAATAAGGGCCGAAGAGAAACGCTGGGGCTCCAGAAAAGGAGTTCCGCAACGGGTCGGTTCGGCTCTCGGAGAGGGCG
>DASWYH010000410.1:0-5425 GCA_036405095.1 Gemmata sp.
GTACGACGGGGCGAATGGTGCCCTCGTGCGGAGCTTCTTTTCCTTCGCGGGGTTCCTCGGGGGGGTAAATGTCGCGGCCGGAGACATCGACGGCGACGGCCGAGCGGACGTGATCGTCGGGGCCGGGGCGGGGGCGCCGGGCGGGCACGTAAAGGTTTTCAGCGGGGCGACCGGAGCGGAGATCTACAGCTTCTTCGCTTACGGGATGGGGTTCTTGGGCGGCGCGTCCGTGGCCGCCGGGGACGTGGACGGGGACGGGCGCACCGACTTCATTACCGGATCGGGTGCCGGCGCGCCGAGCGGGCATGTGAAGGTGTTCAGCGGCCGAACCGGGTTGGAACTGTCGAGCTTCTTGGCGTACGTCGGGTTCAACGGCGGGGTCCGGGTGTCGGCCGGGGACCTCGATGGCGACGGGCGGGCCGAGGTTCTCACCGGGACGTTCGGGGCCGCGCCTCACGTCAAAGTGTTCGGCCCCACGGGGCAGGAACGGGCCAGCTTTTTGGCGTTCGATACCGCGCGCGCGGCGACCGTGGACGTGGCCGCGGTCGATGTCGATGGGGACGGTCTGAAAGATGTCGTCGCGGCAGCCCGGTACGGGCGTGTGCCCCAGGTGCGCGTGTTCCGGGGCGCGGACTTTGCTCCCGTAACGGTGCCCTTTGCGCTGGATGATATTTTGGGTGGGGTCGAGGTGGGCTAAAAGGCAGGCGAAATTTCGGTTCGGGCGCGAGCCCCATTCGTGTCAACTGATGAGAACGCTCGACCCGAGCGCGAGCGCGTTTCGAGGTAAGAAATTCGGGCTCCGGGTCGGAATGCCAGGGCTCGGTCCCGAGTTTTCTCCGCCTCGTTCCTGACCGCACGAAGTGTACGGAACTGGGTCCGCACGCTCGGCACCCACATGTTCCGTGACCGGGTCAAGTCGTGCGGACCACCGACCCCACGCGATGTGGGTGCGAGCACGTACCACCCATGTCTCGGCGCGTGGGTGTGCAATGCATGATAATGGCAAGCGGATAAATGGTCATTATTTGCATTTGTCGGATTAATTACAGTTGTGATTTTGTATATGATATGTCGCAAATTGTTCGAATAAAAAGGAGGAGGTGGCCGGGTTCTCCTCCATGATTGCTTTCTAGTAATCGTTTTTTATTAGTCGCAACGGCGTTTTCGGTCGCTGTGCTGCGGACCGTTGTTGGCTCGTGGTGCGGTGGCGGTGCGGTGGCAGTCATGTGTTTCAGAAACACTGCTCTCGTAAAGGCTTACGGGAGAAATTTATTCTTCTCCACCTCCAGCGCCTCGTGAACCCCGTTGATTGCGGGTCGGGCAAGCGGGAGCTCTCCTCGGCCCGGTACACCTGGCTCGCGGACCAGGTCTCGGACGCGGTGATCGGCTTCTTCGGCATGTCTTTTACTGGCTCGCCTGGGTGCGAACTGGGCGCCGATCAGGCGTCCAACTCCTCCGGCGTGTGCCGCGGCACCGACTCGGCCTCGCGGAGCAGGTCGGCGTTACTGAACTGGGTCCGCACGATCGGCACCCACACGTTCCGCGACCGGGTCAGGTCGTGCGGGCACACCGACCGCACCCACATCGCGTGTGGGCGCGTGTCGCCCGGGTCCGCCGGGTTCTGGCGCGTGTAGTGGACCACCTGACAGTTGTGCACCCGGTCGAACGGCTCGTCGCTGTTGTAGAGCGTGTTGAACCGGGTCTGCGACAGCCGCTCCAGCAGGATGCGGAACGCGTGCATCACGCCCGCGTGGCACACCACCACCACCGAGGCGTCGTCGTGGCCCCGGTGGACGGTATCGAGGAACCGGTGCAGGCGCAGGCACACGTCCACCATCGACTCGCCGTTCGGCGGCTTCCAGTAGTACGAGTCGTTGCGCCGGGCCAGCATGTACTTGGCGAAGTCGCGCTCCTTTTCGGCTTCCGTCAAGGTGTCGAACTCACCAGCCTCCCGCTCGCGCAGGAAGGGCGTTTTGAACCACCGCGCCTCCGGGAGGTCGAGGAGGGCGGCGGTTTCGACCGCCCGGACGTACTCGGACACGAAGTACCGGTGGAAGCGCGCGCCGATGTTCGCGCGGATCCACTGGCCGGCTTCGGCGGCCTGCTCGCGCCCGCGCACGGTCAACCGGTACTGCGAACTGTGGACCCGCTTGAACTCCTCGGTGAACAAGCTGTGATCGCCCCCGCGCTCGCGGTGGTGAACGAAATTCCCCTCCGACTCACCGTGTCGGACGAGTACGAAGTGTAGCGGCATCGTCATTTTGGGGCTTCTCTCGGAACCAGCTCGAACGGGCGTCACGCCCGGGGCACCAGTCGATACGGCTCGTGCCCGTAATATTTTGGTCGGTCGTCGAGGCGCACGTGCAACCACGATACGCCCGCGCCGGCGGTGCTGAGCCACGCGGGCACGGGGCCGAGCCGGCCCAACACCACCTCGGCCACACATTTCCAAAGCGCGTCCCGCTGCGCTTCGGGGGCGTCGCGCGCGAACGCCGCGAGGTGCCCGTAAGCACCCGCCGGCGCGACCGGGCACGGGACAACCAGGAGCGAATCGCCGCCCAGGTTCGGGAAGCTCACCACCTGGGCGCCGGGCGCCCCACGGAAGTGCTCGGCGAACGCGCTCGGGTTTGGGGCTCGCACCAGTCCCGGAGCGTCCAGCGTCACAAACTCAAAGGCGCACGAAGCGGCCCCGGCCGTGACCCCGGGCGTTTCCCAGCGGAACCCGGTGAACGGTACGGACGCGAGCACCCCATTAAACCACAACCGGAACTCGGGATCGTCCCTCAGTGCGACCAGTGCCTCCATAAAAGAGACCGGTTGCGTGCCTTTCAGAAGAGAAAAGCGAAGGCCCTTGGGAATATCTTCGCGGTGTACGGCCCACTGCATCGGATGCCCGTGTCGTGTGATGTGTACGGGGACCGCGGCCTCGAAGGACGGGCGCCCAAAATCCGATGCTAAACGCCCCTCCGCACGGGGTCAATTCCCTCTCCCGCGCGCCATTCGCCCAACGGGCCGCGCCACCGGCTAACCGACGGTCGCCCGGCCGGGGCTCAAACAGACCTCGTGCGCCCGGCCTTTGAGCCGCAGAAGAGTGGCTGTCCTCGAAGCCGGGTGGCACGAACCCATATCCAACAAAGGTAGCCGTTGCGCCGGCCGGCTGTTCGGAACAGATGATTTGCTTCTCGGGTGAGATGGAGCCATAATTCGCCCGTCGGTTCCGATCCGGGCCACATTCGCATAACCCGCGCGGCACGCAACTCCTTGAAAATTCTCTTGTTGGCGCAGTGGGGCTCGGGTGTAACAATAATTCAGGTCGGGCCAACTATTCTTGATCCACCGATTTTTCCGTCTGGCGGGCCTGTTTTTCTCGCCCCAACGGAAACGCTGTTCTAGAGTCGTAACGCCCGCGCCACGACGGCCCGCCTGCTCCGCGCGACCCTTAAGACCGCACGACGAAGGGCTTTCATGTCCACTCCGGTAACCTCTCACACCGAAGACGCCACCCCGGTCCGCCCCTCTCCGTTGGTGAAGCGGGTGTTCGGCGAACCGCGGTTCCACACCGACGGCGACATTGCGGGGATCGCGTTCGCCGCCGACGGGTCGCTCTTCTCGATCGACGAAGCCGGCGCCCTGTGGCACTGGCGGCCCGACGGCAAGCTGCTCGCGCGCCACTTTCTGAGCGACCTCGAGACGCTGTGGTGCTTCGGCCCCGGGGCCAAGTTGCTCGCCAGCGGGAACGACGACCTCTTGCTCTGGGACGTGGCTACCGGGCAGCTCCTGAGCCGGATCGAGCAGCACGGCGACGAACAGGCGTGGGTCACCGCGATCGGGTTCAGCGCCGACGGGGGCACCGTGGCCACCGGGCACGACGACGGCAAGCTGCGCTTCTGGGACGTGGCGAGCTTCAAGTTTGCCGGCGAAATCCCGGCGCACGCGCGGAAGGCGATTGCCGCGGTTGCGTTTTCGCCGGACGGGAAGTTCGTCGCGACCGCCGGCGAGGACCTCAGCGTGCGCGTCTGGGACGCGGTCACGCACCGGCCCGTGGTCGAACTGAAGAGCCACACGGACCGCATCCCGGCCCTCGCCTGGGCGCCCGATTCGGCCCTCCTGATTTCCGCGGGCTGGGACACGTCGGCGCGGGTGTGGCGGCCCCCGCACCCGGACCCGCTCATGTTGCTCAACAGCCACGCGGAGCAGGTGGTGACGGCCGCGTTCAGCCCGGACGGCCGGTACCTCGCGTGTGCCGACTCGGACTTCGATATTCACCTGTGGCTCGACGCCGAGAACGCGACCCGCGGCCCGGTGCTCCGCGGGCACAGCGAAGAGATCAAGTGCCTCGCCTTCAGCCCCGACGGGACGAAGCTCGCGAGTGCGGGCGCGGACCGCGTGGTTCACGTGTGGGACGTGCGCGACGGGAAGCTGATCGCCGGCCCCAACCCGCGCGGCCGGCACTCGATTGCCGTCATCCCGGGCGTGCCGCTCCGGCTCGCGAGTTCGGGCGCCGCGAACGTGCGCGTCTGGGACACCGAGACCGGCGACGAGGCGGCCCCCACGAACCTCTGCCCCGCGTTTTCGGTCGCGGCCTCCCCGGACGGGAAGTGGCTCGGGATCGGTGGCACGGACCACTTTTCGCAGTTGTGGAACGCGGCCGACGGGCACCTCGCGGCCTCGCTCGAAGCCACCAAGCCCCCGGTGGGGTGCGTGGCCTTCAGCCCGGACTCCAAAACACTGGCGCACACCAGCCCGGCCGACGGCCTGGTGTGGTTGTGGACGTGTGAAACCGGCCAGCCGGACATGATCATCGTCGAGGCCGCCGACGCCTGCACCCTGGAAACGATCGCGCTCCACCCGGACGGGAAGCGGATCGCGTGCGGGGGCGTCGATTACATGGGCACCGGGGAGCGCGACGGCGCGGTCTGCGTCTGGGACGTGCCCACGAAGGAGAAGCTCCTCACGTTCGACACGGGCGTGACCGCGCTGGCGTTCGACCCGAAGGGCAAGTACCTCGCGGGCGCGGGCCTCGACGACGCCGTTTATGTGTGGGACGCGGAGACCCAGGCGACGGTGTTCGTGTTCGGCGGGCACCAGCAGAACATCAACGCGGTGTGCTTCGACCCGAGCGGCAGCTACCTGTTGAGCGGCAGCGACGATGGCACCGTGCGGTGCTGGGACGTGCTGAGCGGCCGGCACCTCGTGGCCCGTGCGTTCGACGGCGCGGTGCAATCGCTCGCGTTCAGCCCGGACGGCAAGTACCTGTTCTCCGGCAACAGCAACACGACCTGCTACCAGGTCGAGTTCAAGAAGTTCCTGGAAGAGTAAAGGCAGGAAAGCAAAGCAGATTGGCCACAAAAACGCACAAAGGGCACAAAAGAAAACCAAAGCCGAAGAGTGAGTTCAATTCAAACTCTGCTCTTCGGCTTTGGTT
>DASWYH010000411.1:0-3328 GCA_036405095.1 Gemmata sp.
GGACCCGATGGTGACCGGGCTCACCGCGGCCGAGTGGCAGCGGGCTTACGAGTTCGGAACGCCCATCGCGAAGCTCGACGCGGTCACGGTCAAGGAAGAGGACCGCAAGATCCGGGCCGTCGGCGCCCCGCGGTACGCCCCGACGGACGCCACGAAAGTGTACGTCGAGGAGTACCCGTTCCAGATCACCCACGCGGACCTGAAGCGCGGGCAGGAGCGGTACACGATCTACTGCGCCGTGTGCCACGGACCGCTCGGCAACGGGCAGGGCAAGATCTGGGAGCGCGGCTACCTCACACCGACCTCGTTCCACACGACGGAGGTGACGCCCGACGAGGTGAAACTCAAGAACCCGGCCGAGGGGCTGGGGATGTCCCGCGGGTACAAGCTGTGGGGCCACCGGGTGCCGATGAACGAGGTGCCGGTCGGCTACATTTTCGAGGTCATGACCAGGGGGTACGGCGGGATGCCGAGCTATTCCGCGCAGATCTCGCCCGACGACCGGTGGCGGATCATCGCGTACATCCGCGTGCTGCAACTGAGCCAGCACGCGGACGCGGCCAAGTTGCCCCCCGAGATTCAGAAGCTGCTCTCCGAAGCGGGAGGTAAGAAGTGAGCACCGATCCCGCTGCCACCCCCGGCACCGGAACTACGCCCCCGAGCGCCCCTGTCGGGGCGCCGCCGGCGCACACCGCCCAGCCGGACTGGTCCGGCTACACCCGCACCGCCTTCGGCCTCCTGATCGTGGGCTGGGCGCTGTTCGCGATCGCCGGGGTCATGAACCTCAGCGCCGCCGACGAGGGCGATCCGAAGCACGACGCGAAGGCGCGGTTCCTCGTCGCCTACGTATCGGGGTTCACCTACTGGCTCAGCCTGCCCATCGGGGCGCTGGCGCTGCTGATGATCCGGTACGTCGCGAAGACCTCGTGGGGGTTGCTCCTGACGCGGCCGATGGAGGCCGCCACGCGGACCCTCCCGCTGCTCGTTCTGCTGTTCCTGCCGATCCTGGGGGCCGTCGCGTACAAGGTCGAAGAGAAGACCCACGACGGGAAGACGACGCACGCGGCCCCGCTGTCGCCCTACTGGTGGTCGAACCCGGCGCACGCGGAGACCGAACACGACGGGGCCGAAGCGAAGGGCGCGGCGCACGACGGTCACGAGCACAAAGAAAAAGACGGCGACCACGCCATTAACAAGAACCGCGAGAAGACCGAGGTGCTCGGCAAGCGGATGATGCAGAAGGCGATCGCGACCCAGAAGGCGGCCGAGCGCCACGAGCGCGAGGAGTCCATCTACGGGTTTACTTCGGTGCCCGGGTTCGTCCTCACCGCCGTCATCTGCTTCGGCGTGTGGGGCGTCCTGATCTTCTTCCTCAACAAGTGGGGCAAGGAGACCTCCGACGCGACCGACCCGAACAAGGTCGATGCCGGGCTGGAGAAGCTCAAGAACATCTCCTCGATCGGGTTGGTGATCTACGCGATCATCAACACCGCGGCCTGCACCCTGTGGGTGATGTCGCTGGAGCCGGGCTGGTCGAGCACCATGTTCCCGGTGATCTTCACCGTGAACACGTTCCTGACGACGCTTGCGTTCTGCCTCGCGATGTTCCTGCTGATCGCGGACAAGCCGCCGTTCAAGGGCCACATGCGGCCCAAGTTCCAGCTCGACATGGCCACGCTGCTCCTGGTGTTCACCCTGTTCTGGTCGTACACCTCGTTCAGCCAGTTCATGCTGATCTGGATCGGGAACCTGCCCGAAGAGATCCCGTACTACCTGAAGCGGTCGAACGAACACGGGCACCGCTCGTTCTGGTGGTTCGTGTCCGCCGGGCTGATCGCGCTGCACTTCGCGCTGCCGTTCCTGTTGCTGCTGTTCCGCGGCATCAAGCTGCACCCGAAGCGGCTGCGGGTCGTGGCGCTGTACCTCCTGGTGATCTGCGGCGTCGACGTGATCTGGTGGATCGCCCCGAGCGCGCCGGTTCACAACGGGTTCCCGGCGTACCTCATGGACGTGGGGGCGGTTCTCGGCGTCGGCGGGGTGTGGCTGCTGTACTTCGTGTACCAACTGAAACAGCGCCCGATCTTCCCGGACAACCAAGCGTTCCTGCTGCCGGAGGGACACGAACATGGCCACTGATCCGCTGCAAGGCGGCCCGACGCCGTCGCCGAACCCCGGGGCCGATCCCGTGCACACGCTCGCGCCGAAGGCGCCCGGTCAGCCGTCCCACGACGACCACGACACCAGCGGGCCGCCGTCGGAGGAGACGATCCGCCGCGGCTACGAAGAGGACGTGTACGACACGAAGACCGTCCTCAGCGTCCCGGCGCTGGTGGTGTTCTTCTTCGTCGTGGCGTTCGGGACCGTGACGGTCCTGTTCTCGATCTTCTCGAAGCCGCCCGCGAACCCGGGCGCCCACCCGCAGGCGGAGGCCCGTAACAAGGCTGATGTGAACACGCGAATGGCTCGCCTCGGGCGCGGCAAAGAGGTGGACCAGCCGAGGCTCGAACCGCTCCGCCTGCGGAGCGGGGACGCCCGCGCCATCACCCGCCCCGAGGTGACGGACAAGGGGGTGAACTCGCCCGAGTACCATCCCGAGGACTTGCTACCGGACCCGAAGAAGGAGATGTTCGCGCCCCTGTACACGACGGCCAAGGACCGCGTCGGCATCGAAAAGACGATGGCCCTTGATGACGCGGCGCTCAAAACACTGTTCAAGTCGGCCGCGCCGCCGCTGGCAGAAGACGCATCGGTTCACGCCGTGACCGGGTCCAACGCGGGCCGCGGGGCCGGCGGCGCGCTCGCCGTGTCGCCGCCCTTTGCCGAGCCGAAGAAGGACGCACCCGCCCCGGCACCGAAGGAGACGCCCAAAAAAGACCCGGGACCGTCACCCAAGGGGGGCAAGCCGTGACCCGTTTCGTTCGATTTTCGCCCGCTATTTTGCTCGCGGCCCTTACGGTCGTGTGCGCGGTGCCGGTGCCGGCGTTCGCCGGGCCCGATGGCGTCGTGCCCGACCACGATCGCCCGCGCGGCAACAAATACGAGGCGCGGATCGACGAGATGATCGGCGCCCAGGTGCCGCTGGAGGTCGCCCTCCGCGACGAGGCCGACCAACCGATCACGTTGAAGGAGTGCATCGCCGGCAAGCCCACGATCCTCGTGCCGGTGTACTACCGGTGCCCGATGCTCTGCACCGAAGTGCTGAACAACCTGCTCGTGGCGCTCCGCGACATGCCGCCCGGGTTCGACATCGGGACCTCGTTTAACGTGGTCACGCTGAGCATGGACCCGAAGGAGCACGGCGGGCTGGCGACCGAGAAGAAGAACGCCT
>DASWYH010000412.1:0-2368 GCA_036405095.1 Gemmata sp.
ATGCGGTCACGCACTTTCGGGTGTGGGGGCCGATCCACGAGCAACTGCGCGACGTGCCAGACGGAACAACGATCGAGTTCAAGATCCAGAAATAAGCACATCCCCCGAAGGGGCCGCGGGGTCCGCAGCGCCTCGGGCGACACGCGCCAATTCCAATAGTTTCGAGTTGGGTTGTGGGCTCGGTTTTAAAGCCCTGGAAGGGCTTTAAAACCCAAAGCCACCCAAGCCTGCCAACTTGAGACTGCTGAAGCTCAATTGCTTCAAGTGGCCAGTGAGTGCCAGCCTCGAATGGCATATGGTCATTAGGTCATTGCTGCCCACCGGCCGCTGACAACTTGAAGCTACCGTATCACGCCTTCACCAGGATCGCGCCCTCGCCGTTGCGGAGCGTGACCGAGGTGACGACCGGGCCGAGCGTGCCGTTCGAGTTCACCACCCGATACCGGCCCCCGAGCTGGTGTGTGGTCGCGGTGTTGTTGCCCGTCGTGCCCTCGCCTTTCCCCTGCGCGTAGGAAAGCGGCTTGTACAGCACCAGCGCGTTTTCGTACTCGCGCGCCAGCACCTGATACGTGAGGGCCGCGTTCCCCGGATCGGTCCCGGTGGCGAACACCTTCATCGTGCCGGTCGGCGCGCCGACGTTCACGTTCACGGCCGGGGACCAGTGCTCGGTCCACGAGGACGCGGGGCTGTCGCCGCCGAAGAACATCAGGAACGTGCGCTCCGGGTCCGCGAGCAGGTAGTAGTACGCGAGCGTGGCGAGCTGCGTGCGCGCGTCGAACCGGGAGCCACCCTCGGGGCTGCTGTCGATCACGAGGTACGGGGCGTTCGGGGCGCCGAGGCGCCGGGCCGCGAGGTTCGCCGCGTCCCCGACCTCGGACCAGTTCGCCGACAGCGGGCGGATCAGGAACTCCTCGAACGAGCCCGCCGAGCCCGCGACGATCGCGTCCGCCGTGGTCGCGCCCCCCGCGGTGTTGGCCAGCACCCACCGCGGCGCGATCGCGCGCGAAACCGCGCTCATCAGCGCCCCCGAGTCGTCGGCGAAGGTGCCCGTCGGCTCCAGAACGCTGGTCCCCAGGAACGGGACCTTGCCCGTGGCGTTGTCCATGAAGACGCCGTCCGCCAGCGGGTTCGCGTTGAGTAACCGAACGTGATAGTCCGCGGCCCAGTGCCGCACCGCGGCCGATGACGGGTTCGTGACGAACCGCATCTGCCCGTAATAGGGGTAGAACAGGCGCGACTCGTAGACGAACCGGGCGTCCATCCCGGCCTGGCGGGTGGCGTACTCGGCGTCGCTCAGGTAGCCGTCGCCGTTCTTGTCCGCGGAGTAGTCGAACGCCGGGACGGTACCGGCGGTGGCGCCGTTCGCGTTCACGTAGTCGCGCCCGAACAGCGTCTTCAACTCGGGGCCGCCCGCCGCGGTGCCGGCGGTCACGCGGAACCGCACCGAATAGAGCCGGTCGCCGCCGGGCGTCGGCGCGGCCGGAACCCAGTCCTTCGGCGGGTCGAACGTGATCCGCCCGGAGAGCTTCAGCCCGGCGGTCTGGT
Organism: Gemmata sp.; assembly: GCA_036405095.1. Taxonomy (GTDB): domain Bacteria; phylum Planctomycetota; class Planctomycetia; order Gemmatales; family Gemmataceae; genus Gemmata. The sequence continues at coordinate 1,546 of DASWYH010000412.1, forward strand.
CCGAGCTGAGGGTCAGGGTTTTCCACGCGGTCGGGTTGCCGTTCGCATCGACCGCGGTCGGGTACTCCCACACGCCGGTCCACCCGGCGGCGGCACCGCGCACGAGGGTGACGTTCAGCTCGCGGAACGGGTCCACGAACCCGACCGCGGTGGTGGTGCCGGCCGCGCCGAACTGCACGTTCGTGGTGCGCCCGCCCCGGATCGCGGACGTGACGTCGCTCGGGGTCGCGGTGCCGTTCGACTGGTACGCGGCCCAGAACCAGTTCACCGGCTGGGACGACGGGCTGGCCCCGGTGAACGGGGTCGCCTTCGTCACGTGGTAGAACGCGAGCTCGCGCGACGCCCCGGTGCGGTCCGCGTACTGGAGCCAGTCCGTGAGCAGCCCTTGATAGAGGTTGCTCACGTTGCTGTAGATGAGCTGCGGCGTGTCCGGGCTGGCGCCCTGGATCGTGGGCAGGTAGATCGGGTTCGGGACCACCAGATCGACGCTGTTCTTGAGCAACTGCTGTTCGAACGCGCCGGTCACCGGGGTGCCGCTGTACGCGAGCTGGGCGATGCGGATGTAGCTGTAGTGCTGCGGGATCACCGGTTCCGGCAGCGGGTCCATGTTCGGGTTCGACACGGCGAGCACGAGGTCTTTCGACGTGACGTTTCCGGCGCTGTCGAAGGCCCGGACCGTGAGCGTGTACGTGCCGTTCACCACCGTGGTGCTGTCGAACGTCCACTCGGCCGGGGCCGTCGCGGAGACCGCCCGCACGACGTTGTTGAGCCTGAATTCGATGCGATCGAACGCCCCCGTGACGGTGGCGCGGAACGTGACCTC
>DASWYH010000413.1:0-5866 GCA_036405095.1 Gemmata sp.
ATCGCGCCGAGCACGAGTTGGCCCGGCGAACTCGGGTACGAGGTCGATTTCTCGTCCGCCTTCGTGTCGATGCGGACGTAGCGCAGGAAGCGCTCAAGAAGGGTGTGCGTGGCGAGTGCCATGAGGGGAATTCCACGAGAAGGAGGAAGCTCACGCGAGGCCGCAAGGGCGCCAAGAAAGCAAGAGCGGGGCCGGTCCCGGAGACCGGCCCCTTGTGCGGCTTCTTCTTATTTTCTTGGCGCCTTTGCGGCTTTGCGTGAGCTTCTCACCTTCGGGGCTTCGCCCGGTGCGGCCGGCGGGGCATCCGGTTTCGGTTTCTTCTTCCGCTTGCGCTTCGCGGCCAGCCCTTTCACGCCAATCTTCGGGCACAGGTCCGCGATCGCGCACACCTCGCACCGCGGTTTGCGCGACAGGCACACCTTGCGCCCGTGCATGATGAGCCGCCCGCTGAAGTGCAGCCACTCGCTCGGCGGGACGATCTCCGCCAGCGCCAGTTCCACCTTCACGGGGCTCAGATGACGGGTGAGGCCCAGCCGGCGCGCGAGGCGGCCGACGTGCGTATCGACGGTGACGCCGGGGGTGGCGAAGGCGTGCCCGCGGATCACGTTCGCGGTCTTGCGGCCGACCCCCGGCAGGCTCACAAGGTCTTCGAGTTCGGTGGGCACCTCGCCGCCGAACCGGGCGACCATTTCCACGCACGCGGCGCGGATGTTCTTCGCCTTGCTCTTGTAGAACCCGGACGGTTTGATGAGCCGTTCCAGTTCCGTGATGTCGCACGTCGCAATATCGGCCGCGGTCGGGAACCGCTCGAAGAGGGCGGGCGTGATGGTGTTGACCCGCTTGTCGGTACACTGCGCGGACAGGATCACGGCGACCATCAGTTGGAACGGGTTGGCGTGGTTGAGCCCCTCGAACTCGGGGTACAGCGGGGCGAGCCGCTGGTTGATCGGTTCGACGCGGTCGCGCGCGGGCGCGAGTTTCGGTGCGGGTTCGGCCATGTTCACGCGGCCCGGCGGGTCATGGGATCGGTGCCGCGCGCCGCGGACGGTGCGGGCGCCGCCGGCGGGCACGCGCGCAGTTGCTCCGCTTCGAGCGGGGTGATGAACCCGCGTGCCAGCAGGGTTTCGGTATCAGCGGGGGCCGCCGCCCGTTCGCTCGCGGCGCGTTGTGCGGGGTCGAGTTGAGCGAACCGGCGCCGCTCGTGTGCGAACCCAGTTTCGTCGGGGGTGCGTTCCGGTACTCGCGGCCGGAGTTCGAGTTCATCCAGGAAGGTGCGCAGCTCGATCTTCGCCCGGCGCGCGCAGAACGCGCGGTCCACGAGGCCCGAAGCGCGCGCCTCGCGACCCGAAAGCGTCGCCCCCGATTCGATGAACGGCGCGGCCCGCTTGCCGATGAGGTTCCGCAACCGGGCGCTGCCGCCGAAGCACGCGAACCGGCCTGGGAACCCGAGGGCCGTGGTGGGGGTGGCGACACAGAGCCGGTAGTCGCACGCGAGCGCCAGTTCGAGGCCCGCGCCCAAACACGGGCCGTCGATGAACGCAACCGTTACGAACGGGAGGGCACGCAGGCGCGCGAGGACGCGCTGCCCGTGGCCCGCGAACCCCGCGCGGTCGGTGACGTTCGAAACGTCCGGGTGCAACCCGGCGCAGAAGCCGAACGGCTTCGCCGAGCGCACCACCAGCGTGTGAATGAACGGGCTGTGCTCGATCGCCGCGAGCGCGGCGTTCAGTTCCGAGAGGCGCGGCGCGCTGAGGGCGTTCACGGGTTCGCCCGGAAACGCGAGCCACAGGGTGGCAGTGCCGTACTCGCAGGTCACGCGAAGGTGTGGGGACTCGAACAGCATTTCAGAATGGTGACGGGTCGCGAACCGGAAATCAATCCGAACCAGCGAACCCGCGAACCCCACTCTTACGCCTTGGCGTGTTGTAAGCAGCATCGCGCCATTTGGGGTGACGCACCTCAGAGGGGCGGAGGAGGAGGCGCGGGCACCTGCTCAATGACGCTCTGCACGCCATCCACGTTTTCCCGTAAGTCGGCCGGCACCGGTGCCCCCATTGGGTCGAGGATGAAATCAATGTCCTCACGGCGGGCTGTCTTTGCAGCAGGTACAAAGTCGCTGTCTCCGGCCACAAGCACCATCTGATCAACGAGCCGACGAATCGCGATCGAAGCGATATCCAACCCGAGCCGCATATCAGCGCCCTTCTGACCCACGTCGAAATCGAAATCGTTATCGGTGACATCGGCAAACAAGCGTTTTTTGTTCCGCAACTCCTTGAGCGCCTCGGGCTTTAATTTCCACTCGCCGTATTGCGCGTTCAGGCGGCCGAGCCGCAGCGCAACTTTTCGGGCCAAGCGCAAGTGCTCGTGGAAAGCAGAGCGAAAGACAAACGTTTCCATCTTCGCAAAGTCGTGCGCGGTGTGGGTAATCGGTAAGTTCGTCTTCTTGGACAACGGAGGGCAGTCGTAGACGAGGATGCGGAAGAGGTGGAAATCGTTGCGATTCAGTTGGGTAAGATGAGCTGCGACGAGGCCAACGAGTGCGTCGACCGCTTCCTTACCGGTTTGGTTCGCTCGTTTGAGAGACCGCAACCGCTTCAGATAAAAGGCACCGTCGATGAAAAAAGCTGTTTTCAACGGAATTGGCCCCCAAGCTCGACACATCCCTGATCGTTGGATGCGCTTACTGCTGGGGGCCGCTTAGCTTCTTCCTGTTTGCATTCTGCTTGTAATTGAATCGAAAGTCAAGGGAAGATCGCGGACAAAACAAAATTCGCACTCGTGTGAGTTTATCTCATACCGCACATCCACTGCGGCTGCGGACTTGGCTTGCGCGGGAGCGCCCGCCCATTCGTCCTTGGCAACCAGTCCCCACCGCCGCGCGACACGAAGTTCAACACAGCTCGTCGATGGGCTTGCCGCTGGGGAGCACCGAGATCGGGCGCCCGTTGTTCGTGTACTGGGCGTCCGTGTCCACTCCCAGGTGCCGGTACACGGTCGCGAGCACGTCCTGCGGGCTCTTCGGGTTGGCTTTCGGGAACGCGCCGTTGCTGTCGGACGCGCCGACCACGCGCCCGCCCTTCACCGGGCCGCCGGCAAACGCGGCGCTGAACACGTTCGGGTAGTGATCGCGCCCCGCGTTGTTGTTCACCTTCGGGGTGCGCCCGAACTCGCCCCACGCCAGCACCAGCGTGGTTTCGAGCAGGCCACGGACCTCTAGGTCTTCCAGGAGCGCCGTGAACGCCCGGTCCCACCGCGGGAGGAACCCGAGCTTCAGCGACTCGAACCCCTTCACGTGCGTGTCCCACCAGCGCAGATCGACCGTGACGATTCGGACCCCCGCTTCGACCAGCCGCCGGGCGAGCAGCATCCGCTGCGCCCAGTTGGGGGCGCCGCACCGGTCCGCCGCCTTCGGGTCGAACGCCGGCATGAACCCGTACCGCTCGCGCACCTTCGACGGCTCTTTGTCGAGGTCGAAGGCGTCACGGGCCGCCGGTGAGGTGAGGATGTCCCACGCCCGCATCTGGAACTTGTCCGCTGCGTCCAACTGGCCCGACGAATCGGCCTCCCGGCGCATCGTGTCGAAGCGCTTCAGCAGCCCCTTGCGGTCGCCAATTTGGTCGTAGGTCACGCCCTCGGCGAGCTTGAAATTGGGGAGCTTGAACGGTCCCGGCTGGGCCGGGTCCGCGCCGGTCTCGAACGGCTTGTGCGCCACACCCAAATAGGCGCTCCCGGCGCCGGGGAGCATGCGCGGGATCATCACATACGGCGGCATCGTGGTTGAGAGGTGCCCCAACTGCTTCGACACCACGGAGCCGATCGACGGGTGAACGTTTTCGTCGGGGTTCGGGCCGGGGTTGTAACCCGTGAAGCAGATCTGATCGCCGGTGCTGTGGCCCGCGTCGTGGTGGTGCAGGCTCCGCACGATCGACCACTTGTCCATCACCTGCGCGGACAGGGGCAGCAAGTCCGAGAGGCGCACGCCCGGCACCTTCGTATCGATGACGCCGAACTCGCCCTTCACCTCCGCCGGGGCGTCCGGTTTCGGGTCCCACATGTCGTGGTGACTCGGCCCGCCGCGCATCCACAGCAGGATGACGTTGTTGGTGCGGGTCCGTGACGTCGGGCCGGTGTCCTTGGCACGGGCGTCTGCGCACAAGAGGCGGTCGAGCGCCAGGCCCGCGGCCCCGAACGCACCGGCCCGCACGAACGCGCGGCGGTCGGGCCGGCGCAGGGTGCGGCGGAACTCCTCGCAACCGATCGGATTCGCGGGCATAACGGGACCCCAGTGAGGGGGAAAATGCGCGGCGGCAGGGTGTGGCAGGTTGAACCGTCTCTAAGGTATCATCGGTTCCTTCCCGACGCCAGTTCTAAACGGAGTCGCCGTATGGCCGAACGCACCCTCCTGACCCAGCGCCCCGCCTGGGCCGCGCTGCGAGCACACTTCCCGAGCGTCCAGAAGGCGCACCTGCGCGAGCTGTTCGCGGCCGACCCCGCGCGCGGAACGCGGCTCACCGCGGAAGCCGTCGGCATCTTCGCGGACTACTCCAAGAACCGCATCACGGACGAAACGCTGAAGCTGCTGTTCGCGCTGACCGACGAGTGCGACCTGAAGGGCCGCATCGAGGCGATGTTCCGCGGCGAGAAGATCAACATCACCGAGAACCGGGCGGTGCTCCACACGGCCCTGCGCGCCCCGAAGGGGGCGACGGTCACCGTGGACGGCAAGAACGTGGTGCCCGAGGTCCACGAAGTGCTCGACGCGATGGGGGCGTTCGCGGACCGCATCCGCTCCGGGGAGTGGAAGGGCTTCACCGGTAAGCCCATCAAGAGCATCGTGAACATCGGCATCGGCGGGTCCGACCTGGGTCCGGTGATGGCGAACGAGGCGCTCCGCTTTTACGCGCAGAGGGATCTCACCTTCCGGTTCCTCTCGAACGTGGACGGGACGGACTTCGCCGAAACGGTGCGCGACCTCGACCCCGCGGAGACGCTGTTCATCGTCTGCTCGAAGACGTTCACCACACAGGAAACGATGACCAACGCGGAGAGCGCCCGCACCTGGTCCCTGGCGGCGCTCAAAGACCCGGCGAGCGTGGCCAAGCACTTCGTGGCGGTGAGCACGAACGCGGCCAAGGTGAAAGAGTTCGGGATCGACACCGCGAACATGTTCGGGTTCTGGGACTGGGTCGGCGGGCGGTACTCGATGGACTCCGCGGTCGGCCTCGCGACGGTGCTGGCGCTCGGGCCGACCCACTTCCGCCAGATGCTGGACGGGTTCCACGCGATGGACCAGCACTTCCGCACCGCGCCCTTCGAGAAGAACCTCCCGGCGCTCCTCGGGCTCATCAGCGTGTGGTACGGGAGCTTCTTCGGGGCCGAAACGGTCGCGGTGCTGCCCTACGACCAGTACCTGAAGCGGTTCCCGGCGTACCTCCAGCAGCTCACGATGGAGAGCAACGGGAAGCGCGTCACGCTCGGCGGCGCGGAGGTCGATTACCAGACCGGCGCGGTCTACTGGGGCGAGCCCGGCACCAACGGCCAGCACAGCTTCTACCAGTTGATCCACCAGGGCACGAAGCTCATCCCGTGCGACTTCATCGCGTTCAACAGGTCGCTGAACCCGGTCGGCCGGCACCACGACCTGCTGATGGCGAACGTGTTCGCGCAAGCGGAAGCGCTCGCGTTCGGGAAGACCGCGGAGCAGGTCAAGGCCGACAAGGTCGAGGACTGGTTGGTGCCGCACAAGACGTTCCCGGGCAACCGGCCCTCGAACGTGCTCCTCGTGGAGAAGCTGACCCCGTTCGCGCTCGGGGCGCTCGTCGCGCTCTACGAGCACATCGTGTTCACGCAGGGCGTGATCTGG
>DASWYH010000414.1:0-3553 GCA_036405095.1 Gemmata sp.
CTGACCGTTCTTGAGGTCGATCGAGAACGCGACGGGGCGCCGGAGCGGTTCGGTTAGCGCTTCTAATAGGATTTCGGGCACGCGGCACGTTTCAAAGCCCACCACCGGGCACAGGTTGAGAGTCTCCGGGAAGTCCAGAACGTCCGTGCGACCGATACCCGCGTCGAGCCAGATCGGAACCTCGCATGCATCCAAAAGTGCGCGCACCGCGGGAGAAACCGCGCCCGGCCCGGTAATGGCATCGAGATCGGCAACGTACAACTCGTTCGCGCGGGCGCGAGCCAGCAGCGTTTGCGCCACGTCGAACGGGTTCGTGCGCCCCGTCGCCGGGCACACGATCGGCCGGTAGTTCGCGCGCACCCCGCCCACCGCCCGCACGACACGGCCGTTCATCACGTCGAGAACGGGAATCAGCCGCGGTCGTGTGTGTTGCGCTGACATCAGTGCGAAGAAAGCGTGGAAGTGGGTTGGACGATATTTCTGTGCGGGTTATACTACGAGCTTCCGGGTTCCTTGCGCCCGCCTCTTTGCGCGCCGCAACCCGGAAACCATCCGCCCCAGAAACCGTGTTGGGGGCGTTTCTTTCCTCGGCTAGGGGGATGTACTTGTCATGTCGAACACTCGCGTGATTGGTGCGAAGTCCTCGAAGGAGTTCCCGTGGCTCTCGTAGACGTGAAAGTGCTGCTCGAAGCGGGCGTCCATTACGGTCACCGGGCCAGCCGGTGGAACCCGAAGATGCGCCCCTACATCTATGGCAAGCGCAACCTGATCCACATCATCGACCTGCGCGAAACCGTGCGCGGGCTGCTCCGCGCGTACCGCTACCTCTCGCAGGTGGTCTCCCGCGGCGGGCTGGTGATGTTCGTCGGCACCAAGCGCCAGGCGAAGGAAATTGTCGAGAAGGAAGCGCAACGCTGCGGCATGCCGTTCGTCAGCGAACGCTGGCTGGGTGGCACTCTCACGAACTACCGGACCATTCGTAACCGCCTCAAGCGGCTCCAGGAACTCGAAGCGATGTGGCTCCCGCAAGGGGAGAACCCGAACCGCGTCGACCTGAACACGCACATCGCCTCCATGATGACCGAGGCCGGCAAGCTCGACCCCGCGCTCGCGCCGGACTCCGCGGACATCCTGACGCACTCCAAGAAGATGATCTCGACCTTGAGCCGCGAACTGCTCAAGATCCGCCGCAACCTGATGGGCATCCGCGACATGATCAAGCCGCCCGACGCGCTGGTCATCGTCGGCCCCAACAAGGAACACATCGCGGTGAAGGAAGCCAAGCGGATGGGGGTCACCACCATCGCGCTGATCGACACCGACAGCGACCCGGACCCCGTCGACCTCCCGATCCCGGGCAACGACGACAGCATCCGCTCCATCGAAGTGATCCTGGCGAAGCTCGCCGATGCCTGCCTCGAAGGGCGCGCCGCGCTGCCGCCGGAGCAACAGGGCATCCAGAAGAGCCGCGTCCCCCAGCAGCCGCGCCAGCAGCAGCCCCAGCAGCAGCCGCCGAGCGACACGAACCCCGCACCGGCCGGCGCGGTCTGATTTGGTAGTTTTCAGTTCTCAGTGGTCGGTGTTCAGTCCAAACGGATGGACGGCGGTCCGGGCGCCCGAGCGCCCTTTCCGCGACACGGGGCGCTGCATTTACTGAAAGCTGCACACTGAGAACTGAACACTGGAGAAGAGCAATGCCGGCCGTGACCCCGCAGATGGTGAAGCAGCTCCGCGAACGCACCGACCAGCCGATGGGGCTCTGCCAGAAGGCGCTGGTGCAAAACGACGGCGACATGCAGAAGGCCATCGACTGGCTCCGCGGCCAGAACAAGAACATGGGTGTGGCCCGCGAGGGCAACGAGACGGCGGAAGGCCGCATCGGGGTGTTCGTGGACAACGCCGCGAAGGTGGCCGCCATCGTCGAGATGCGGTGCGAGAGCGCCCCCTCGGCCAAGAGCGACCAGTTCGTCAGCCTCGCCAGCGACCTCGCGAAGAGCGCGGCCGGGAGCAAGGCCACAGAGGTGTCCGCGCTGCTGGTCGAGCCGTTCGGCACCGCCACGGTCCAGGACCGCATCAACGACGTGGTCGGCATCATCCGCGAGAAGATGGTGCTGCACCGCTTCCAGAAGCTCGAAGGTGGCGTGTACGGCGGGTACGTCCACCACGATGGCACCGTCGGCGTCCTCATCGAGTGCAAGGGTGCCGCGGCCAATGACGAACTCCTCCGCGACGTGGCCGCCCACATCGCGGCGCTCAACCCGCCCTACGCGACCGTGGACGCCGTGCCGGCGGACGTGATCGAGAAGGAAAAGGGGCTGGTGAAGGCCGAGATGGACGCCGACCCAAAAATGGCCGGCAAGCCCGCGAAAATCCTGGAAGACATCGCCGCGAAAAAGCTGAGCACCCGGCTGTCGGACATTGTTCTCAGCGAACAGCCGATGGCCAACGCGGGCAAGTACCCGAACACCAGCGTGGGCGCCGCGCTGAAGAAGGCCGGTTTGGAGCCGGTCCGGTTCGTCCGCTTCAAGGTCGGCGCCGTAGCTTTGTAATTCACTCGCCGGCCCGTTGGCTCCCACGATTTGCGCGGGCGCCAACGGACGGTGATTTCAACATCCCCGACGAGAACGTAACAGATGCCGCACACAGCCAGCGCGTGGAAGCGCCTCCGCAAAGCCGAAAAACGCCGCCGCCAGAACCGGGCCGCCGCGAAGAAGATCAAGGGCCAGCGGAAGGAAGTCGCCACGGCGATCGCAGGGACCGATACCGCCAAGGCCGCGACCGAGGTCAAGGCCACGCAGGCGATGTTGGACCGCGCCGCGACAAAGGGCTACATCCACAAGAACAAGGCCGCCCGGCTCAAGTCGCGCCTCGTGAAGCGCCTGCGAGCCGCCGCGAGCAAGCCCGCTACCCCGCCCGCCGCGCAGTAAGTTCTCGTCGGCCCCCGGAAGTCGCAAGCCCGCCGTTCGGCGGGCTTTCTGTGTTTGGTTCCGAATGCGGTCGTTGCAATCATTTTTGAGCGCGGCTAAACTCACTTCCTTCCGGCGCTGTTCCGCTCGTCCCCTGGTGAGCCCCGTCATGATTCGGAAATGTGTGGTGCTGTGCGCCGTGTTCGCGTTTAGCTTCGCACTGTTCGCGCAGGACAAGGACCCGGTGCGGGACAAGTTGGTTGCAGCAAAGAGCGCGCATGATGCGGAACTGAAGTCGGCACGCCAGCAAACGGAGGACTGGTTCGACAAGAGAGAGGACGAGGCCCGGAAGGTGGGCGACAAGAAGGCGGTGGACCAAATCAAGGCCGAGCGGGCCGAGTTCGAGGGCGGCGGAGAGTTGCCCAATGGCGCGCCAACGGAGTTGAAGGCGAAGCGGGACAAGGCACTGCGGGCGCTGGAGTCAGCGTATGCCCAGGCGGTGAAGGACTACACGCGGGCCAAGAAGGACACCGAGGCCGCCGCGACCGAAGCCGAACTCAAAAACATCACCGCGAAGCTCAATGCGATCAATCTTTTGGCGATGGTCAATCCGAAGACGTGTGCGCTGGCCGGGGAATGGAAAAAAG
>DASWYH010000415.1:0-3190 GCA_036405095.1 Gemmata sp.
AACGCGCGGGCACCGGCCCGCGCGTTTCGTTGTTCAATCACCCGATGTCCAATCACCCGATCGCGGCGGCTTGCGGGCGCCCGAGTTCGCGTAGCCAGCGGTAGTGGGAAACGATCCCGGCCACGAACGACCGGTGCGCGACATACCGCACCCCGAACTCCGCACAGGTCGATTCAACGATTTTCGACAGCGCCGGGTAGTGAATGTGGCACACCTGCGGGAACAGGTGGTGAACCACCTGGAAGTTCAGCCCGCCCAGCAGCCAGCACAGCACCCAGCTCTTGCGGCCGAAATCGACGGTCGTGTGGACCTGGTGGATCGCCCAGGCGTCTTCCATCTTGCGCCCGCCGTCCACCGGCTGCGGGAACTCCGCCTCGCCCACGCAGTGCGCCAGTTGGAACACGACCGTTAGTGTCACCCCGACCACCAGCGTTACCATTCCATAAAAGAGGAGCACGACCCACCACGAATGAACCAGCATCGGCACCCCGATCAGGAGCCCGACCGACACCAACTTGCCGGTGAGAAACACGACCAAATCCCACCCCCGCGGGCGCGGGATCTTGTGCGGCCCGATGCGGCCCGAGATCACGTCGGCGAAGTCGCCGTACAGGTGCCAAACGGACGCGGTCACCCCGTAGAGCGGCCACAGGTACACGTGCTGCCACCGGTGGAACCAGCGCCGCGGTTGCTGCGGCGCGAGGCGTGCGACGATGCCCACATCAATGTCGGTGTCCTGTCCGGTCACGTTCGGGTACGTGTGGTGGTAGACGACGTGCTTCCACTTCCACAGGTACGAACTGGCCCCGATCAGATCGAGCGAGAGGGCCGCGAGCCGGTTGATCCACCCGAACCGCGAGTACGCGTGGTGCCCGCCGTCGTGCTGGATACTGAACCCGACCGCGGAGATGGCCAGCGCCAGCGAGATCGAGAGCGGGGCCGCGAGCCACACCGTCGGCGCGGCGAACACGAGCAGCGCGTAGGAGGTCGCGAGCCACGCGAGGATGACCGCCGTTTTGAGGTACATGCGCCAGCAGTCGCGCTCGCTCTGCCCGGTCTCGGCGAAGTACGTGTCCGCACGCCGCTTCAACTCGCTCATGAACCCGATTTCGTCCTTTGGGAACTTCGGGCGCGGTTTTTGGATTTCGGACCGGGACGAGTCGGAAGCCGCTGCGGTGCGCGCTGGCATGAAGGTGTTTCTCGGACGTTCGGAACGGGAACCGGAACCACCGGCCGGGTAGCGGTTCAACGGCTGCTCGGTGGCCGGCGCGAGGTGCGACGAGGGGCGTGCGATGACCGCCCCTTTATCATCATAGGTCGGGAAAGGGATTACGGGTCCGTAAATCTCCCGACGCGGAGGACGCACCGAGGAGCGAACCCTCGCAAAACGCACCCGTTCACAACAAACCGGGAATCGGGTCGCCTTCGACCAGAATATTACCCACCCGCCCGAGTTCGGGTTTGAGGCGCACTTCGGAGGTGTCCAGAACGGTGTTCATCACCGTTGCGAGCAGGTGCTTCGGCGTGTACCGGTCGGTGGTTGGCTGTGACGCGGTCCGGTCCGATTGGCCGATCACCTGCCCCATCTTCAAGCCCCCGCCGGCGAGGAGCAGCGACGTGAGGTTCGCGTAGTGGTCGCGCCCGCCGTCCTTGTTCCGCTTCGGGGTGCGGCCCATCTCGCCGGTCACGACGAGGAGGATCTTGTCCCCCAGCCCGCGCTCGTGAACGTCCTGAAGGAACGCCGCGACCGCGTGATCGACTTGCCGGGCCATCGGGTCGAGGTTGGCCATGTTCTTGGGGCTGTTGCTGTTCGCGTGCATGTCCCACCCGCAGTCGGACACGGTGACGAACCCGCACCCCGCTTCGCACAGCCGGCGCGCCAGAAGCATCTGCTTGCCGAGCAGGTTGGTGCCGCGCTTCATGTCGTACCACTTGGTCACGTCTTCGCGCTTGAACAGCCCGCTCGTGTCGTACCTCGCGACCGTTTTCGGGTCCTCTTTCGTGATGTCGAATGCGTCCCCGACGCCGCGGCTGATGACGTCGAACGCCTGCTGTTGGAACTTGCTGGCGCCGTCCATCGCGCCCGTGGTGTCCAGGTCGCGCCGGAGCGTGTCGAACCCGGCGAGGAGCTTGCGCCGGTCCTCGAACCGTTCCGTCGAAACTTTGAGCTGAAGGTTCTTCTTGAGCTGGTCCCCGCCGCTCGGGTCGAACGCCGCGTAATTCGGTCCCAGATCCCCGGGCGCGGTGAGCGTGGGCAGCGCGCCCGTTTCGAAGTTCCCGCCGAGCTTCAGCCCCGGTTCGACCGCTTCGGGCAGCACCAGACAGTTGTTCGGGATACCGGTTTCGGCGCTCGTGGGGCCGGCAACCCGCGCGTAGAGGGCGCTCATCGCGGCCTTCATCGGGTTGTCGCCGCTCGTGCTGGAGAGGTACGTGTGCCCCGCGTTCATGGAGGCGTAGGACCGCACAACAGCGATCTTGTCCGTCATCTGCGAGAGCTTCTGGAACGAGCCGCCGAACGTGATTCCGGGCAACTTGGTCTGCACCTCGCCGGTGATGCTGCGGACCTCCGCCGGGGCGGTCATCTTGGGGTCGAAGAACTCGATGTGCGACGGGCCGCCGGACAGGAACAGCAGCACCACCGACTTGTCTTTCCACGCCCGCCCTTCACTCGACGCTTTCGCCTTCGCCGCGAGCAGCGACGGGAGCCCGAACCCGCCGAGCAACCCGAGGCTGCCGACGCGGAGCAACTCGCGGCGCGAGACGCCCTGACAGGTGCGGGTGCTGCGGGTGTCGCTGATGGTCAGCATGGCTCTTCCTCTGCGAGACGAGGCGAAGGCGGAGTGGACGAAAAGAGGCGGGCACGTTTGGCGGGAACAGGCGCGGGCCAAGTAGTAGAATCCCCGAAGCACGAGTGGCAGACAAGAGCCTTGTTGGAAATTAAGGACCTCGGGACCTCAAGGCAAAAGCCACCGCACCGCCGGATCGGGAGCCGCAAGATGCTTCCAACCAATGTCTGGCGACCTTGCGACCGCGAGGTGTGACCTGGGCTCATTCGGGGATCGCACGCGAACATTTTCAATTCTGCTCGTTCCGCAAGCTCCGCCCCGAAAACGCCTGGAGAACCGAGGATCGCCCCCAATCACGTCTTGGAGTTCCGCGGTCGGTACTCTCGCATTCACCGCCCAAGGGC